>NZ_JAUBUG010000064.1:0-42595 GCF_036705345.1 Microcoleus sp. B3-D2 | reverse complement strand
TTTAGCAGGCATTCACTTTTTCTGAATATCATTATGTTATATTATACCAATATGCGTTTTAAATGCACAACAGCTTACATAAATTAAGTTAGTCAGAAATTATTCAAATCAAAAAATCATGGGCGACATAAGAAGAACTAAGTAGGTATAATATTTGACATATCTACCGAAACATAAACCTATTCATATTCACTCATTTATTTATTATACATCGCTGATGTTATTAAATTTTTATTCCTAAGTCTTCGACGCGGCAGATCGGTCTGGCGGGGAGGCCGGCAACTACATCGCCCTCGGCGACATCTTTGGTGACGACTGCACCGGCGCCGACGATCGCATTTGAGCTGATGGTGACGTTAGGGAGGACGATCGCCCCGTAGCCGATAAATACGTTGTCGCCGATATCTATCTTGCCTACGGAATCTAGTTTAACGTTGTAAGCTCGGTTGAGCATGGCGATCGAGCCGTCGTGGCCGATCAGGGTACAGGAGGAGAAGTGGACGTTGTTGCCGATGCGGACGTAGGCGGGATCTGTAAAGACGGTGCTGGGCAGGATGCTGCAATTAGAGCCGAGCGCGTACAAGTTGCCGTGCCGACGGAGAAATTCGGGTGTTGCATAATTGCGGGATGATTTTGATTGTTTTGTGGGATGGGCTCATGAACCCGAAGGCGTGTATTTTCACAGCAGCCGGCACACCCCACAAGCATCCTCCTCAAATTGTGCAACGCCGAAATTCGGTGTATTCTTCGGAACTGGGGTTGCAGAATTTGGTGTAGAGGCCGGGGAACTTGCCGTAACGCATGGCAAGGTGGCGGAGGATTTTCTGAACGGTTGATTTAAGCATTTTGGTGGTTATGAGTAGATCCAAGAATCTTGGCGGGGATGCCCACTGCTGTTTTGCCTGCTGGAACATCTGATAAAACTACAGCGTTGGCCCCGATATTTACGTCGTCTCCCAAGTTTACTTTTCCGAGGATTTTTGCACCAGCACCGACGTTAACCCGATCGCCCAATTGAGGGGATTCTAGCGGTTTTTCCAAATAGCGGTTTCCCAACGTTACACCTTGGCGGATAATGCAATCGTCGCCGATCGTACAATATCCGTGAATAATAATAGCGTTTTGATGTTCAATCACCACCCGCCGCCCGAGCTTCACAGTGTAAGGCAAGTCTATCCCGTAACTATTGCGGACTTTTCGGTAGAGTGATCGATAAATAATGCTCAAAGGAGCTCGCAGTAATTTCGGTTCTACCTGCATTCTCCAGACGCCAAAACGCTGCACTGCTACGGCGCGAAATCCCGGTTTTGTCCAATCTCGACCGTGAGCAATCCAGTCTTCTTTAATTTGCTGCCACAGTCCCAGGCCGGGGTCTTCTACTTGATTTTCACTGGTGATTAAGTTTTGCTCAGTTACCATAAGCTCTAATTCACACTATTTCTTGTTTACTCTATTGCTAGATGCCGACGATATTAATGGGTCTATCAGGTTTTTGAGGAAGGAGCAAGCCGGTTTTATCGATCTAGAATACTAATTTCTCGGCTGCATCATAAAATATTTTGCTTGCCTAGGCTAACCTGATTTACTTGGCTTTGACCGATTTACCAACTCCCTTTAAAAGTTTTTGGATTTTTCAATCTTACCCCCCTTAAAAAATACACTATTTAATACAAAATCCCTCAGGAATTGTGGTGGATCGCCATCGGGTTTCCCTTGAAGTACGCGGCGCACCCTCCAGGCTGCAAAACCCGAAGCCCAGGATATATCAGTTAATGCTGTGTAAACCAAGCCGTAGTTTTTGATAAAGTACCTACGCCGGGAATCAAACCAATAGGTCGGCAACCGCTTGGCGGGCTTTTTGGTATCAGTGACGCCTGAGCTTTGACCTACTAGGTGGACCACGCGACTTTCAGGTACATACCAGCAACTCCAGCCAGCTTTGTGAGCTTGCAGGCAAAAGTCCATTTCTTCGCAGTACATGAAATAAGCTTCATCCATCAAGCCAATCTTTTCAAATACTTCGCGACGAACGATCATGCTGGCTCCAGCTACCCAATCTGTTTGGCAGATTTCTTGGGAAATCGGAGGCGCTGCGGCCCAGTTTTTCAATAACTTCGACACAGGACCAAGACGCCAGCCGAAATCGATCTCGCTGGCTAGGGTGTGAAACCGAAACCCTGACTCCTGGGGAGTACCGTCGGGATCTTCCAAGCGGCTGCCGGCGATGCCGGCGTCGGGATGAGTGTCCATGAAATCGACGAGGGCTTTGAGGGCGCCGGGGCGAACTATGGTGTCTGGGTTGAGCAGCAGGAAGTAAGGGGGGGGATTGGTGGATTGCAAGACGGGACGGATGAGGGCGTTGTTGCCGAAGGCAAATCCGCCGTTGCGGTCTAGGGGAACGAAGGATGCCCATTCACTCCACCCTTCTTTTGCGATCGCCGCTGGTATTTGTTCGGTAGAACTGTCGCCTGAAGCATTGTCGGCAACTGCGACCCGCATACCGGGCAGCGATTGCACTTCGCTAACTAGAGAGCGCAAGCAGTCAATTGTCAAACTAGAGGTTCGGTAGTTAACAATGACAACCAGCAGTGGATAGGGGTGATTGGACTCGCTGGCCTTCGACATAAGTACCGTTGTTTGTTTAACAACTTTTTAGCTCAAGTTGTACCGTTCTGGCAAGCTGGAGCGATCGCCCTCCTGCAGGTATCGCCTACTTTTTTAATTTCTCCAACATAATTAACAAAAGCTGCCACCGCTGCCGGTGCATTTCTTGGTGAGTCAGGCTGCGAGCCTTGTTCAGAGCTGCCATGCCCATATTTTGAAGTAGGTTCAAGTTTTCTCCCGACTGTTTGAGCAAGTTTGCTAAAGCAACGGGGTCATTGCAATGAGCGATCGAGCCTGTGATGCCGTTTTCTATGCAGTCGCGGAGTCCGGCTGTGTTGTTTGCCAGTACAGGTACGGCCTGGGAATAAGCATCGTATACGATTCTGGGCTGCTCGTCTGAGATGCTGGGAACCACAACAGCATGATATTGTTGCAGCCGCCCGAATAATTCTGAGCCGTAAGGAAGGGTTCCCAAAAGTTCAATCTGTGCCGATTTTTGCATCGCCTGGCTGGCTGCTTGGCAGTTGCTTAACAGTTGGCCTTCACCGAGTATGTCCAGCTTGACGGCAATGTTTTGCTCGTCCAAGATTTTCATTGCTTCTAGGAGAACTAACAAGCCTTTATTAGGATGCAATCTGCCCGCAAATATAATTTTTAGTTGTTTGGGTGAGGGAGACAGTTTTTCGTGCCATATTTTTGTCGCGTCGGCTTCCGAAATAATATTTGCTTCATCTATCCACGAAGCATTAATTATGTGACTTTCTTTGTGTCGTTTTGTTAATAAACTCTGCTGGTATTCTGCCTGTGTAAAGATGGTCAAGTCGGCGCTGTTGATGCACCAGCGATTCAATGTTTCGGATATGTAAGCTAGAATTTTGGCTTTAATGCTGGCAGGGATGCCCGGTGGCAGCCGCCACGGTGCGGACTCGACTACGATCAGGTATGGTTTCCGCTGTATAAGGACTATTGGCGTCACTAACCATGCCATCGGAATCGGCCAGCCTGCTACGGCGCTGTGTACGATATCTGCAGAGGCGATCGCGCCCCAAAGTTGGGCAACCGTCACCGGCAGCAGCAATATTGCTTGGGCGTAGGTATTTGGCGAGGGAAGGTCAATAAATTTAGCATCAGCAAATGATGTTTCCGAATCCACCTGTCTGGTATTTTGTGGGGGGTTTTCTAGCGCGCGCGGCGATGCTAGCGTGAAGTTTTTCAAATACTTGAAGTGTTCGATTAAGTCTTTTGCCCACAGGGGATCGAGATACCTGCTGCCTTTGGAGTCGCAGGAGGATGGGATGTTGAGGACGAGCAGGTAGCGCTTGTCGATCGGCATCAAATTCGGTTCTTGTGCCCCATCTTCTCTGAGCTTTAACGAGTAGGATTCCATAAAATACACTACGATTGAATGCGATACATCTATTTTAATGCCACTTTAGCCAGTTTTTAGTATGAAGTCATACCCTAAACACGCAATCATATCGCCAAACAATACTGAAGTCAATTTTAAATCTCGCCGATCTGGATCAAAGTCGATACTGCCTGTAGGCTTGACTGGCGGCTCGGTGCAGCAGCGAATGCCGGTAAACTAACCCCTTAGCGTCATCGGAATAGCCCCCGCCAATCACGCAGGCAACGGGATAGCCGCCAGCCAAACAGGCCATCAAAACTTGCATTTCCCGGCGAAATAAGCCCGTATCAGTTAAAGCTAATTTTCCCAGTTTGTCACCGTGATGAGGGTCTACTCCAGCATCGTACAGAACTAAATCTGGCTTGACATTTGAAAGCAGATCAGGTAAGAATTTATCCAAGGTTTGTAAATATTCGTCGTCCTCCATACCCACAGGCAAAGATACATCTAAATCGCCCTTTTGTTTAGTGCCGGGAAAATTTACTTCGCAGTGCATTGAGAAAGTAAAAACGCTGCTGTCATCTTGGAATATTACGGCGGTTCCGTCTCCTTGGTGGACATCTAAATCGACAATTAAAACTTTGCGAACTAAACCATTTTTTTGTAAGACGCGAGAGGCGATCGCCAAATCATTAAAAATACAAAAACCAGACCCAAAAGCAGGGAAGGCGTGATGAGTTCCGCCCGCAGTATTGCAAGCCAAACCGTAGTCTAAAGCGAGCTTGGCAGTTAGTACAGTTCCTGCAACCGCAGTGCAAGTGCGATTAACAAGGGCGCGACTCCAAGGCAGACCAATTCGCCGAGTCGCTTTGTTATCTAGCGTCCCGTTGCAGTAAGCTTGAACATAGGAGTGGTCGTGGACTAATTCAATCCATTCTTGAGGGGGAAGTTCGGGAGCGTGAAATTGCGATTTATCTGCTACCCCCTCCGCGAGCAGCATCTGGTAAAGCATCCGAAACTTTGCCATCGGGAAGCGGTGATCCGGTGGCAGAGGTGCAACGTAATCTTCGTGGTAAATAATTGGTAAGTCCATTAAAATTATTGTATAACGAATGAATCTCCAATTGAAAGCCTGCAATCTCAAATTTAAATTCGCTGGAGAACCTCTATATGCAACAACTAAAAACAGTCTGGCAGTCCGGCAGCAGCCACCCCGAAAATGGTGACAACCTCCATAATATCAGTGAGTGGTGGGGCAACCTCAACGGCAAAGAAATTAGCTGGGTAGAGCGACTAATTCCGCAAATCGGCGGTCTGAGCGAAATTCACTGGCACCCCCAGCGTTTTGACGAAACATTTGTGATAGTCAATCCCGAAATTCGGGAGCAAACTCTCTATTGGTCCACACCCGATTCTCCCGTCCAACGTAACAACACTGTTGACAAATTAGAACTTGACAACTTGCAACAGCAATTGTACATCTATCCTCAGTTGGAATCGGAACTGGTAATTCGCGTAGGCATTCCCGAAGTTAAATATCAAACACTTGAATTAAACAATCCCGAAATCGCCTTGGGCGAAGATAATATGCTGCTGCTGTGGGAATCTGACCAAGAACTAGAAATTAAAATTTACTTCAGCCATGAAAATTTTGCTAAACTTAAGGAATTGCTGGCATAGAAAAGACCGAGAAAATAGTTGATATGGTAGGCTTTGGGTGCGGGATGAGCGATGTATACTCTTAGTCACCTATAAATATCTTAAGAGTTGTGGACGGGTGCGTCGAAACCGAGTTTTTTCACAGCCATACTTCGTTGCAGCCTGGGGCAAGGGAGCATCTCATATTTGTAAAAACACTTCTTCTGGCTCCTTCCTTCTTCCTCTTTCCTCCTGCCTCCTCTCTCCTGGCTCAAAACTCCAATTTCTAGCTTGGTTGCTTTCGTTGAGATGCTCCCTGGGGCAAGAGTAAAAACCCGGTTTATTCGCCTCGCACTGCGTCCAGGTATGTATATGTGCTAAAACTTTTTGAAGATGGCAGCAAAATGTCAAGAAACTTGCGTTACCCTCCTGGGATCTTTAATGCTAAAGTCAAGTAAAAAAAACTGTCCCAGGCGGCTCAACCTGGTTGTACAAAAATACGTTGTCGCAGCCCTTGAACAAAGTTAAAAAACCCGGTTGCTTTGGTGTGGAGTGCCTAAGCGATGATTGTTTTTCCACCAACTTAATTTGGACAGCAAATAAGGGGATTTTTGTGGGCAATTAAATATAATTAAAATACGGTTAACTTTAGTTGCTAACTTAAGACTAGCAACTAATAAGTTAAAAGTAGAGAATGTGCGTTATTTGATGAACTAATATCTAAAATTACTCTTTTTGTTGGTGAGGTCAAAAAGTGTTTAATAAAAAATAATTACGATCGGAAAGGAATCGCTAAACTTATTAAATTATCAACCTGCTGCTAGCACTAAAAAATTCACAGTAATCAGACAAAAATGATATTAGATAAAGGAAATATTCAAATTTTAATTATTGACGATCAGCCCCAAAACCTGCGGTTTATATCAGACATATTGACGAAAGAAGGGTATAAAGTTCAGCGGGCAATTTCGGGAGAAATGGTGGTTAATGCTAATTTAACCGTCCTCCCAGACTTAATTTTGCTGGATATTGCCATGCCCAAAATGAACGGCTATGAAGTGTGCGCCCGACTGAAAGCTAACGAAAAAACTAGAGAAATCCCGGTTATTTTCTTGAGCGTTTTTGAGGAAACTTTTTACAAAGTCAAAGCTTTTGAAGTCGGCGGTGTTGACTACATTACTAAGCCTTTTCAAGTGGAAGAAATTTTAGTGCGGCTCGAAAGTCAATTGACTATACAACAGCTATCAAAACAATTAAAACAGCAGAATGCCCAACTGCAACAAGAGGTAGAATTTCGCAAGCGAACAGAACAATCACTCCGGGAAAGCAAAGCACGGTTGCAGAAATTGGCAGTCAATATACCGGGAGTTCTTTATCAATTTATAAAGAAGGCCGATGGAAGTTTCAAGTTTGAATATATTAGTTATGCTTGTCGGGATATTTACGAATTCGAGAGTGAAGAAATATTAAGAGATCCCGAATTTTGCTTCTCTCAAAATCATCCAGATGACCAAGATTATCTGGTCAAAAAAATTGCTACTAGCGCCCAAACTTTAGAACCTTTTGCCTTTGAATGGCGGATTATTACACCGTCGGGTAAACTCAAATGGCTGCAATCTAATTCTCGGCCAGAAATACGCGATAATCGCGATATTGTTTGGTATGGCGTAGTTTTTGATATCAGCGATCGCAAGCACGCAGAAATAGAAATGGCGGGAGCTAAAGCTGCTTTAGAACGGCAAGTTCAACGAGAATTGTTAATTGCAAAAATAACTCAAGAAATTCGCTCAAGCTTGCAGCCAGAACAAATATTTCAAATAGCTGCAACTCAAATCGGTCTGGCATTCTGCGCCAATCGCTGTTTGATTCATACTTACGTTACTACCCCCCAAGTCGATATTCCTCTGGCGGCAGAGTATCTCGAACCCGAGTGCGAATCTATTCGGAACGTACCTGTTCCAATTTGGGGCAATCCTCACGTCATACAAATGATGATACAAGATCTGGCGATCGCCTCCAACAATGTTTATTCAGACCCTCTGTTGCAAGCTGTTCAACCGATTTGCCAGAAGGTTGGGTTAAAATCAATGCTGGCAATTCGCACTTCCTACCAAGGCATGGCAAACGGCGCTATCTGTTTGCACCAGTGCGATCGTTACCGGGAATGGACTTCCGAGGAAATCGACTTATTAGAAGCTGTGGCGGCTCAAGTAGGGCTCGCTATCGCTCAAGCTAAACTGCTCGAACGAGAAAAAAACCGAATTCAGCAGCTCGATCGGCAAAATAAAGTGCTGCAAGCAGAAATTCGCACCCGCGTCCGCGCCGAGCAAGCTCTGCAAGAATCTGAAACAGAATTGCGGGCGATTTTTGCCGCCATGACTGACACAGTTTTAGTCAGAAATGCAGAAGGGCGCTGCATCAAAATCGCCCCGACAGCATCAACAAATCTGGTGAAACCTCCAAGCGAAATGATTAACAAAACCGCTCATGAAGTCTTGCCGCAACCTATAGCAGATTTAGTATTAAATGCCATCAAACAAGCTCTAAAAACGAAGCAAACCCTCAATGTTGAATATAGCTTTAAAATCGGAGAGCGCGAAGTTTGCCTCGATGCTAAAGTTTCTCCGCTTACTCCAGATTCAGTGATTATCGTGGCGCGAGATATTAGCGTTCGCAAACAAACAGAATCCGCACTCAGAGAGAGCCAGCACTTCATTCAAGCGATCGCCGATTCCAATCCTAACCTCTTGTACGTTTACGATGTAATTGAACAGCGGAATGTCTACAGTAACCAACAAATGGCGACGATGCTGGGATACACCACCCAAGAAATACAAGATATGGGTACAGCAATGATGTCAACGCTGATGAACCCCGAGGATTTGCCAGCTTTTTTTGAACATCTCCAAAAAATGGAGGGAGCCAAAGACGGCGATATCATTCAATTTCAATACCGAATGAAACACAAAAACGGTGAATGGCGGTGGATGCACAGTTGGGATACAGTATTTCTCAGAACAACTGATGGTAAACCCAAACAAATTCTCGGCACCGCTAATGACATCACAGACCGCAAATTAGCCGAAGAGAAACTGCTAGCATCGCAGCAAAGAATCTCGTTTTTATTGCAGCAAACGCCGATCGCAGTTATCGAGTTAAACCTCAATTTAGAAATTATCACTTGGAATCCCGCGGCAGTTGCTATTTTTGGCTACAGTGAGCAAGAAGCGATTGGCCGAGTGGCCTCCGATTTGATCGTACCTGAAAGCTACCACCCGCAATTATCGGAGATTTTCAATCATGACTTGAATGCCAAATCCAGCGGCACTACCGAAAATCGGACTAAAGACGGCAGAATTATCATCTGCGAGTGGTACAATACTCAGCTAATTGACGATAACGGTACAGCGATCGGCATTGCTTTAATGGCTGTAGATATTACCGAACGCAAGCAGGCAGAAACCGAACTGCAAGAAAGTGCTTTACGACAAAGAGCGATCGCCCGCATCATTGAAAGAATGCGGCAAACTTTAGATATCCGAGAAATTTTTTACGCCACAACCCGAGAATTGCGCCAAACCATGAAGTGCGATCGAGTCGCCATTTACCGTTTCAATCCAGACTGGAGCGGCGAATTTGTAGCCGAATCCCGTGACCACAAGTGGGTTTCTTTCATCCAAGAACAGGAACTCGATTCTCACTTTACTGAAGGCGCTTTAGACAGCGAACGTTGCGTTGTCAAAGGATTAGATAGCCCCTCACAAGAAATACAGGATACCTATTTGCAAGAAACCCAAGGCGGAGTTTTCAGCCGAGGTAAAACTTACCTTTGTGTCCCAGATATTTACAAGCAAGGTTTCGATAATTGTTACATCCAATTGCTAGAAAAATTTCAAGCTAACTCCTACATTATTGTGCCAATTTTCTGCGGAAAAACGCTCTGGGGATTACTAGCATCCTATCAAAATTCAGCTCCCCGGCAGTGGATCGAAGCTGAAATCAACGTTGCAGTTGATGTAGGTACTCAGCTAGGAGTAGCATTACAGCAAGCGGAATTGCTCGCCCGCACTCAAAGGCAGTCTATGGAACTGATTAAATCCAAAGAAAACGCCGAAGTTGCCAACCGCGCCAAAAGCCAATTTCTAGCTTCCATGAGCCACGAACTCCGTACACCTCTCAACGCCATTCTCGGTTTTTCCCAAGTCATGGCCCGCAACAGTTCTATTACGGAAGAACAAAAAGAATACATAGAAATTATTAACCGCAGCGGCGAACATTTGCTGGAACTCATCAATGATGTTTTGTCAATGTCCAAAATAGAAGCAGGTCAAATCACTATCAATCCCAGCCGCTTCAATCTCTACAACCTTCTCAACATTCTCAAAGAAATGCTGCAACTAAAAGCCAACTCAAAAGGTTTGCACCTAATCTTTGAAAATGCCGATGATTTGCCGCAGTACATTCAAACAGACGAAGCTAAATTGCGGCAAGTTTTAATTAACCTGGTCGGTAATGCGATTAAATTTACTCAACAGGGAACCGTTACTGTGCGCGTCAGCAGCCAAGCTGAAGAAGACGCCACCGAAGAAAACAAATCCCAATTGTATTTTGAAATTGCCGACACGGGTTCCGGCATTTCTCCCTTGGAACTTTCCACATTATTTAAGCCCTTTGTACAAACCGAAACTGGTCGAAAATCCATGCAGGGAACTGGTCTGGGGTTGCCGATCAGCCAACAGTTTGTCCGGATTATGGGAGGTGATATTGCTGTTGAAAGTCAACTCGGTCAAGGGACAACTTTTAGCTTTAATATCTGGGTTAACTTAGTAACAGAAAGTGATGAACAAGAAAAATCACCGATTAAACAAGTTATTGCTTTAGAAGCAGGACAAGAAACTTATCGGATATTAATAGTTGAAGATGTAGCGGAAAATCGCCAACTGCTGCTTAAGCTGCTGGTACCCCTGGGATTTGAAGTCCGGGAAGCAACAAACGGTCAAGAAGCAATTGCTTTGCATTCAACTTGGAAGCCGCACTTGATATTAATGGATATGCTGATGCCCGTGATGGATGGGTATGAAGCGACAAGACAGATCAAAAAAACTCTAGAAGGTAGAGAAACAATAATTATTGCCCTGACTGCCAGTGCTTTTGACGAGCAGCGACAAATAATTTTGTCGGCTGGTTGTAACGATTTGATCTGTAAACCGTTTCGGGAAGAGGTACTCTTTGAAAAGATAGCGCATCACCTCAACCTGCGTTATATTTATGAGAAAGAAAACTTATCTACTTCTTTTTCAACACCGACGCTGCTTAAAAGTTTGACCACCGAAGATTTGAGTGTAATGCCCACAGACTGGGTGGTCGAGTTGCACCGAGCAGCACTTTGTGTTGACGACAACCGCATCCTCGAACTGATCGAGGAAATTCCCGAAACTGAGGCAAATCTCGCTAACGCTTTAACAGATTTAGTTGATAATTTTCGGATAGATATCATTATCGATTTAACTCAATTATATTATGATGAATGACCATCCATTACCAGCGACTCCTAAAGACATTCTGATCGTTGACGATATGCCGGATAATTTGCGACTTTTATCCACTATGCTGACATCTCACGGGTATCATGTCAGGAAGGCTATTAACGGACACTTGGCTTTGCAAGGGGCACAAATATCTCCTCCCGATCTAATTTTACTAGATATTAATATGCCGCAAATGAACGGGTATGAAGTTTGTGAAAAGTTAAAGTTGAGCCGCAAAACTAAAGATATTCCGGTCATTTTTATTAGTGCGCTAGATGACGTTATGGAAAAGGTTAAAGCTTTTCAAGTAGGAGGAGTAGATTATATTACTAAACCGTTTCAAGTAGAAGAAGTCTTAGCCCGCGTCCAAAACCAACTTTCCCTTCGTTTGCTGCAATCCCAACTGCAACTGCAAGCTAGGGAACTGCACGATCGCAATTCTAGATTGCAGGAAGAAATTGCAGAACGGCAGCGGGCTGAAGAATCAATCCGGTTTTTGCTGGAAACTACGCGGGCGATCGGCGAAGCAGTAGACTTTCACTCAGCTTTAGAAGTAATTCTGCACCATGTTGGCGAAACAATCGGATGGGATGTAGGAGAAGCTTGGATTCCCGATGCAGAAGGAACTGTGCTGCAATCTGCCCGGGGCTGGTATGCCAGCAACCCCAGCATGGAATCGTTCCGCACCCAAAGTCAACAACTGACATTTGCCCGGAATATAGGGCTGCCGGGACGAGTTTGGGCATCCAAGCAACCGGAATGGGTAGAAGATATTTCCAAGGGCTACCCGCATTTTTTCCGAAGTCAGATAGCACTAGAACTCGGATTCAAAGCGGGTTTTGGCGTGCCGATTTTGGTAGGCGATGAAGTATTGGCAGTGCTAGTTTTCTTTAAAATTTCGTATGGTGGGAAAGACGCACGATTTATAGACGTTTTTAATGCAGTCGGCACTCAATTAGGTTCTTTAATTCAGCGCAAACAAGCAGAAGAATTGCTGCGTATTGCCCAAGAAAAATATCACAGTATTGTAGAAAATGCGATGGAAGGCATTTTTCAAAGCACGCCTGCAGGAGGCTATCTCAGCGCTAATCCAGCTTTGGCTAAATTGTACGGTTACGAATCCCCAGAAGAACTGATGTCCGACATTAAAAATATTGCTCAGCAACTGTACGTTGACCAGGAACGCCGCCTCGAATTCGTGGCTGCTATGGATGCTGAGAATGCCGTTTCGGGGTTTGAATCTATGGTATGCCGCAAAGACGGGCGGCGGATTTGGGTGTCAGAAAATGTCCGGGCTGTTCGAGATTCAAAAGGTGAGCTGCTCTACTATGAGGGTACTGTTTCGGACATTACCGAGCGCAAATTAGCACAAGAAGCCCTAAAAGTTCAACAAGAACAAAGCGAGAAGTTGCTGTTAAATATTTTGCCAAAACCAATAGCAGAACGTTTGAAGGCAGAGCAAAGCACGATCGCCGACAGTTTTGCCCAAGTAAGTGTTTTATTTGCTGATATTGTTGGCTTTACTGAGTTGTCTGCTAGAATGTCTCCCACCGAGTTGGTCAAGCGCTTGAACGTAATTTTTTCCCACTTCGACCAGTTAGCTGAAAAGTACGGTGTGGAGAAAATTAAGACTATTGGCGATGCTTACATGGTAGTCGGGGGATTGCCTACCCCGAGACAGGACCACGCCGAGGCGATCGCCCAAATGGCCCTGGGAATGCAGGCAAAAATAGCAAAGTTGTGCGCCGAGACAGGGGAAAAACTGGCAATTCGCGTCGGCATCAATTCCGGGCCGGTGGTTGCGGGAGTAATTGGTGTGAGCAAGTTCACTTATGATTTGTGGGGAGATACGGTGAATGTAGCGGCGAGGATGGAAGCTACGGGTTTTGCAGGCAGAATTCAAGTTACTGATGTTACTTATGACCTTTTGAAAGATAAGTATTTGTTTGAGAGGCGAGGCGTGATTCCGGTAAAAGGTAAGGGGAATATGATGACTTATTGGTTGCTAGAAAAAAACTAAAAATGGGCATTGGGCATGGGGCATTGGGCATGGGGCATTGGGCATGGGGTATTACAACAAATAACAAATAACAAATAACAAATAACCAATAACCAATAACCAATAACACATAACCAATAACACATAACCAATAACCAATAATTCATGACTACTGACTACTGACTTCTGCTATGATGAAAGTAGTTAACGAAACTTTACATAATAGCCGTGACTGCACAACAATTAGTATCTGCAACGAGTTTTGAAAAGCTAATTTGGACTTGGAAAGGTCACAAAATCCAATATACCGTCCAAGGAACCGGCCGCCCTCTGATCTTGATTCACGGATTTGGGGCTTCGATCGGACATTGGCGGCAAAATATCCCCCCACTAGCGGCCGGCGGCTATCGCGTATTTGCGCTGGACTTGCTGGGATTCGGTGCTTCCGCCAAACCAGCCCTAGATTACACTCTGGAATTGTGGGAAGAATTGCTGACTGATTTCTGGGCGGATCTGGTACAGGAACCGGCGGTATTTGTCGGGAATTCGATCGGCGCTTTGCTGAGTTTGATGGTAGTCGCCAACCATCCAGAAATATCAGCAGGTGCAGTCTTAATCAACTGTGCTGGCGGGCTCAACCACCGACCCGACGAACTGAATTTCCCGCTGCGAGTAGTAATGGGGACTTTTACTAAATTAGTTCGATCGCCCCTGATCGGCCCCTTTATGTTCAACAACATCCGCCAAAAACACCGCATCCGCAACACCCTGCGCCAAGTCTACGGGAACCGCGAAGCCATCACCGACGAACTCGTAGAGATCCTCCACGCCCCCTCCTGCGAGCCCGGAGCTCAACAAGTGTTTGCCTCGATTCTCACAGCCCCTCCAGGCCCTCAACCTTCAGAATTGCTGCCCAAAGTCGATCGTCCGTTATTGGTACTTTGGGGCGCAGACGACCCGTGGACGCCAATCGCCGGCAGCCAAATTTATCAACAATTGGCCGCCAACGATAAACCAGTGAAATTTGTTTCCATTCCCAACACAGGCCACTGTCCCCACGACGAGCGGCCGAGTGAAGTCAACGCTCTGATTTTGGACTGGCTGCTGGAAGTGAAGTAAAATTTTTATGCTGAATCCAACCCTTGGGCGATCGACAAAAACCCCTGCCTTACAAAGGTTCAGCCTCGCTCCACCGCACCAGCACCCCGGCAGCAGCCGACTCAAAAAACAATTTTTGTAAAAAGTATTGACACAATTTACTGAGTCAGCTATATTGATGGACGTGTGAGGAGCGAACCAGTAAGAGCACCGAGACGAAACACGGCCAGTCGTCGGTGCTCTTTCTGTTGGAACCCATTTTTAAGAGTTTGAAATTATCTATAAATTCACATCCAGAAGATCTGTAAGCCCGCCCCGCTTTCTTCATTTCTTCCTACCCTTCGGGAACGGCTTCGCCGAACGCGTTCTTAGCGTCTTCGCGGTTCGTTAAATAAATATTGGGATGTTGCAAACAAAGTAATTGAGTGGACTTAATCTCGAAAAATCCGAAATTGTGGATTTTTTTTATAATCAAAATTTGATTGCATAGAACTCAAAACTAGAGAGTTATATAATAATAAATTGTCGCTGGGTCGGGGCGAGTTGATATACATTTTTTCCAAATGTCGCTAAACCCGCCCCTGGGTTATTGGTGCTACAAATATCAACGATCGCCCAAAACAAATTGTTCGATCGCAGCCGCCACCCCATCTTCCTCCACATCCGGCGCCACCCAATCAGCAGCAGCCTTCACCGCATCAGGAGCATTGCCCATTGCCACGCCCACACCCGCGTAGGCAATCATTTCTACATCATTAAAATTGTCGCCGATCGCCATCACGTTCGCCGCCTGCAAACCCAAAAGTTCCTCCGCTACATACTGCACCGCATCTCCCTTATTCGCCAAAGGATGCGTAGCTTCAAAAAAAGTAGCAACGGATCGAGTCAAATAAAGCTCCGCAGGCGTGTAGCGCTGCCGCATACTGCTGAGCAAGCCGTCGAGTACCCCCGGATTCTCGCACAAAGCCAAAACTTTCGTCGGTTCCCCCGGAAGATCTCGCCGCAAATCTTTAATCACCATTGGTTCAATGCCCGATCGTTCGGCATAAATTCGGGTAGCTGCGGTAATTTCCGGCACGTAAAGTTGATCCTCAATGTAGAAATGGATCGAAAGGAGCGGTCGCAAATGCGGTTCTTCAAAATAATCTAACAGTTGCAGAGCAGTTTGTTTCGACAGCGGCAAGTGCCGCAGCCGTTTTTGAGTAGCGTGATCTTGAATCCACGCGCCCTGGTAGCAAATCAGCGGCAATGTTGAGCCGATGTCGCGGTGAAAACGCAAAGCTGAGCGGTACATCCTGCCCGTAGCGACGGCCACTTTCACTCCCCGCGACTCGGCCGCCAAAATTGCCTGCTTGACTGGTTCTCGGATGGTATTTGACAAACCTGCGATCGTGCCGTCTATATCCACTACCAGCAATTGAATGTCTGCGGTGCCAAAAGCGCGATCGGTCGCATTAGCTGGATTTGAGGCAGTTATATTCTGCATGATTTTTTTAGATTTTAGCTGTTGATTTGCAAGCACCCATTTATTTTGCCACTGGCGGGATAGCAAAGTGCGACTTCTGATTTTTTGAAGACTAAAATATAGATAAGTAAATAAGCGACAAAAAAAGTATCGAGGAGAACTCTTTAGGGATGGTTTTAGCTCAGCTATATAATAGTAGCCAGTTTACTGCCGTAAAAACCGCACTCGATCGCGATGTGTATTTCCACTTACTTAATAATACTTGTGGCAAAAAAGAATGCAACTGTAGGTCTGATCCAAAACCTTATGTCATCAATCATTCCCAATCTAACATTTAAAATTGTATAACCAGATATTTCAAATTCCCCCCAAATATCATGATTTCTATCCCTGGATACCGCATTGATGAAGAACTTTATACAAACCCTCACACAGTTATTTATCGAGGGATGCAGCTTGAGGAACAAAAACCTGTTATCCTCAAAACTCTCACGCCGACATACCCTACCCCAGCGCAAATATCCCAACTCCTGCACGAATCCGAAATTCTTAAAAATTTGAGTTTGCCCGGAATAGTCAAGCTTTACAAAATAGAAACATACAATCACTTTCCTGTTTTAGTTTTAGAAGATTTTGGTGGCATTTCCCTAAAAGACTTTCTCAGCACCAACCAGCTAGAGTTACAACAATTTCTGCATATTGGCATCAAACTAGCAGAAACTATTGGGCAACTTCACGAACACCACATTATTCACAAAGATATTAAACCCAGCAATATTATTGTCAATATCGAGACAGGAGATGTCAAGATTGCTGATTTTGCGATCGCCTCCCTGCTACCGGGCGAAAACCCTGCCCCCAGCCATCCCCATTTACTCGAAGGCACTCTCGCCTATATGTCTCCTGAACAAACGGGACGCATGAATCGGGCGATCGACTACCGCACCGATTTTTATTCTTTAGGCGTCACCTTTTACGAAATGCTGTGTGGCGAATTGCCTTTTCAGGCGATCGATCCCATGGAATTAGTACACTGCCATATTGCTAAAACGCCAGTTTCTCCTTGTGAAAACAGAAAGCAAAAAGTAGAAAACAGAAGCATCGAAGGCAGAATCAATCAAGTAGGAACCAAAGAGATTCCTCAAGTCGTTTCCGATATCGTCATAAAACTCTTAGCAAAAACAGCCGAAGACAGGTATCAAAGTGCTTTCGGACTTTTGTACGACTTGGAAAATTGTCTCGCTCAACTGCAAACAACAGGCAAAATTTCCCACATAATCCTCGGCGAACATGATCAGTCAAGTCACCTGCAAATTTCGCAAAAGTTTTACGGGCGAGAAGCAGAAGTTAATATGCTTCTCAGTATTTTCCAGCGGATGAGGCGAGGCAATACAGAAATCGTGCTGATTTCTGGTGGTGCAGGTGTGGGCAAATCGTCGTTAGTATATGAAGTTTACAAGCCGATTCGGCGGGAAAACGGGTATTTTATTGACAGCAAATTTGAGCATTTTAAGCGCGATATTCCCTACGCTTTTTTGCTCCAAGCTTTTCAAGATTTGTTACGGCAAATTTTCACAGAGAATGCCGCACAAATTCATGTTTGGAAACAAAAAATTTTAAAAGCACTCGGCGGCAACTGCCAAGTAATTATTGAAGCTATTCCCGAAGTAGAACTGATTGTCGGGCCGCAGCCCCCCGTGCCCGATTTAGGAGCAAATGAATCTCAAAATCGCTTTAATTTAGTATTTCAAAACTTCATCCGCGTTTTTGCTCAAAAAGAACACCCCCTAGTAATTTTTCTGGACGACTTGCAGTGGGTCGATTCAGCATCTCTCAAGTTAATAGAACTGGTAGCAACTGACCTGGAAACTCAATATTTATTAATAATTGGAGCTTATAGAGAGCAGGAAGTAGATGCAAATCATCCCCTAATGCTGACCGCCGAAGCAATTAAAAAAGCAGGCGGAACTGTGAGGGCGATCGCCCTTCCGCCGTTAGATATAAGCAGCGTCAACCAATTCGTTGCCGATACTTTGAACTGCGCCCCAGAAAAATCCCTAAGTTTAGCAGAATTGCTTTTCCGAAAAACCGCTGGAAATCCATTCTTTTTAACTCAATTGATTAAATTTCTTAACTCAAAAAACTTAATTAAATTTAAAGTTTTACCCTCGAATAATTTGGTCAAGCTAGCTGAATCTAACCTGTCGGCATTAGCGCAACCAATCTCAGAGCAAATTGTGAAAAAATGCCATATCACAGGCGAGTGGCAGTGGGAGATCGAACAAATACAAGAAATGGGAATAACTGACAATGTTGTCGAATTAATGATAGATAACATTCAGAAACTTTCAGAGGCTACCCAGGAACTGCTTAAAGTAGCCGCTTGTATCGGAAACAAATTTGATTTAAAAACTCTCTCGACAATCGCCGAAAAACCTCTGGCGTCCGCAGCAACCGACCTCGGTGAGGCACTTCAGTCCGGTCTGATTTTGCTCGTGAATAACGCCTACAAAATGCCGATCGCACTAGCAGCAAGCACAGAAGTAACAGACACAATATCTAGAGACTTTACCGATAAATTTTCCCTGCCAGTGGCTGATATTTTGAGCGCAACTTACAAATTTTTGCATGAGCGAGTGCAGCAAGCAGCCTATGCTTTAATATCCGATTCTCAAAAACAAGAAATTCATCTAAAAATAGGCAGTTTTTTATTACGCAATGCACCGCCAGAGCAATTAGAAGAGCATATTTTCGATACCGTAAACCAACTAAATTTTGCCAAAGAAATCATCACCAGCCAATTAGAACAATTTCATTTATGCAAATTAAATTTAATTGCAGGCCGCAAAGCAAAAGCAAGTGCAGCTTACGAACTTGCCCTGAAATATTTAACCGCAGGTATTGAACTGCTGCCCCCGGAAAGTTGGGAAACTGACTACGAATTGACTCTTGCACTCTACGAGTCAGCAGCAGAAGCTGCTTACCTCAATACCGACTTTGAGCCAATGGAAAAATGGGCGAGAATTGTCCTGCAACACGCAAAAAATGAACTAGACAAAATCAAAGTATTTGAAATCAGAATCATAGCTTGTGCGATGCAAGCCAAACTCCAAGAATCGGTAAAAATTGGTCGCGAAGCACTAAAAATGTTAGGAATAAACTTTCCCGAATCGCCGATTCCCCTCCACATTCAGCAAGCACTGGCTAAAACCGCAGCTTATTTAACAGGAAAGAAAATAGAAGATTTAATTAACTTGCCGATTATGACAAATCCGCACAAGTTAGCAACTATGCGCGTGCTTTCCAGTATGTTTTCAGCTACATTTATAGTTGAACCTGTGCTGCTGCCGCTGATTGTGTGCGAGCAAGTGAATTTATCTATTAATTACGGAAACTCTACTTTTTCTGCCTTCGGCTATGCTAATTACGGAGCAATTTTAAAAGGAATAGTTAGAGATATTGAATCTGGCGATCGCTTTGGTCAATTAGCTTTAAATTTGAGCGAGAGATTAAATGCGTTAGAATTCAAAAGCAAAACGCTTAATTTAGTAGCATTCATTTTGATGAACGGCAAGCATCACGTTAAAGACTCTTTGCCGCTATTAGAGGACGCCTATCAAAGCGCGCTAGAAAATGGGGATTTAGAATGTGTTGGATATGCAGCGGTAAATATTTGTCAGTCTTTGTATTTCATCGGTCAAGAATTGCCACAACTGGAACGGAGAATGGTAAGTTACAACCATTTGCTGTTTCAACTCAAGCAAGAAACTGTCTTGAATTGGAATCAAATATATCGGCAAACTATTTTGGAATTGATGGGAAAATTGGAAAGTCCACACCTTATATTAGATGAAGCATACAGCGAAAAAAAATTGTTGTCGCTGCTGTTGAAAGCTAACGATCGGGTGGGGCTACAGCACTTTTATGTGCAAAAATTAATCCTAGCGTATTTATTTGGAGATATCGCTACAGCGCTAGAAAATGCAGCGCAAGCCGAAGTATATTTAGACGGAGTTGCAGGCTTTATTAATGTTTCTGAATACCAGTTTTACGATTCTCTAGCCCGCCTAGCAGCCTATCCATCTGCGACCAATGAGGAACAAGAAGAGCATATTTTTTACGCTGTCAGTAACCGGAAAAAACTGCAACAAAAAGCGCTTTCGGCGCCCATGAATCTTCAGCATAAATGCGACTTACTTACGGCAGAAAAAGCGCGGGTTTTGGGCAAGGTTGTGAGAGCAATGGAATATTACGATCGCGCAATTGAAGGAGCCCAAGAAAACGGATACATACAAGTACAAGCACTAGCAGCAGAATTGGCAGGAGCATTTTATCTATCGATAGGACGAGAAAAAAGTTCTAAAACTTACTTGACAGAAGCGCGTTATTGTTATCAGCGCTGGGGAGCAACAGCCAAAGCAGCGCATTTAGAATCGAAATACTCGCACTTGCTAACTTCAGGCTCGATTTCAACTAATATTGAAACTCACAAATCTACCAGCAGCGCTTCCACTACGAACGACAGTGCAGGCGTGCTAGACTTGACCACAGCAGTTAAAGCATCGCAAACCTTAGCCGGCGAAATAGTTCTAGACAAACTGCTGGCAAAAATGATGAAAATTGTTATTGAAAATGCGGGGGCGCAAACAGGCTTTTTAATACTAGAAAAAGAGGGTCAATGGGTGATTGAAGCATCAGGCTCTGTAGATGTCGATCGCGTTGCTGTCATGCAATCAATCCCGATAGATTTTGTAGCCGACGATCGAGAAGTAACTTTGCTGGCAGTTGCAGTTGTGAATTACGTCGCCCGCACCCAGCAAAGTATAGTTTTAAACGATGCCAGCCGCGAAGGACAATTTACTCGCACACCCTATATAATGGCTGTTCAACCTAAATCAATTCTTTGCACTCCGTTAATTAATCAAAGCCAACTCACTGGCATTCTATATTTAGAAAACAATCTGACTACAGGCGCTTTTACACAAGACAGGTTAGAAATATTAAAACTGCTGTCTTCTCAAATTTCTATCTCCATCGAGAATGCCCAACTTTACGCCAACTTGCACCAATTCAATCAGAATCTCGAAAATTTAGTACAGCAGCGTACCTCCGAGCTCTCCCAAACTTTAGAAGACTTAAAATCGGCTCAAAATAAACTGGTAGAGTCGGAAAAAATGGCTGCGCTCGGCGGGTTGGTTGCAGGTGTTGCCCACGAAATCAATACTCCCATCGGCATCGGCATCACCGCCGCCTCCCTGCTTGCTGAAAAAGCCACAAAGTTTTTTGAGGTTTACAGTAACGGCCAAATAAAACGTTCCGAGTTAGAAAAGTTTCTGGATACCGCCATGCAAAGCAGTAATATGATCTTATCTAACCTCACGCGGGCAGCCGACTTGATTCACAGTTTTAAAGAAGTAGCTGTAGATCAGTCGAGCGAGTTAAAACGCACGTTTAATGTTAAAAACTATCTAGAGGAAATTTTGACATCCTTAACAGCCAAACTAAAAAGAACTAAGCACAAAATACACATTAAGTGTGATGAAAATATTGTAGTGGACAGTTACCCGGGCGTAGTGTGTCAAATTGTGACAAATCTGGTGTTGAATTCCCTAATTCACGCCTACGATGGAGAAGACGAAGGAGTTCTGGCTTTTGATTTCAAACTAGAGGGCGATCGGCTAATATTTGAATATGCCGATAACGGCAAAGGAATTGACCCAGAAAATCTAAGTAAAATTTTTGAACCGTTTTTTACAACCAAAAGAGGTCAGGGAGGCACGGGATTGGGACTGCACATTATTTATAACCTTGTTACTCAAAAACTAAAAGGCACAATTAACTGCACAAGTCAAGTAAATAAAGGCACAAAATTTATGATTGAATTTCCCGCTAAAATGAGCAATTAGTTATTAAACCGCCAACATGGATATAAGTTTTATATAGGAGAACGATATATGTCAGAAGCTAGTAAAAACCTGTTGGCTGCAGGCGATGACGAATTAATCGCGGCGGGCGACGATGAATTAATATTTGCAGAAGAAGACGAGGCGGAACAAAAACCGCTAGAAGACAGTTGGAAAATATTAATTGTAGATGATGAAATAGAAATTCACAATATTACTAAACTAGCGTTAAACGATTTTAAATTTGAAGGAAAAAGTATAACCTTTATCAGCGCTTACTCAGGGAAAGAAGCTAAAGAAATAATCCAAAATAACTACGACATAGCATTGATTTTACTCGATGTAGTTATGGAAACAGAAGAAGCAGGCTTGGAAGTAGTTAAATACATCCGCGATATTTTAAATAATCAAATTGTGCGAATTATTTTACGCACTGGACAGCCCGGGCAAGTACCAGAAGATGTAGTAATTGTCAGCTACGATATCAATGATTACAAAACCAAAACAGAACTTACTAACAAAAAATTATTTACCACAGTAGTCACCGCACTGAGAGCATTTAGATCGCTCAATCAAATCGAATCCAGCAAGAGCGAACTAGAAAAAATTGCAGCCGCATCAGCCCGTTTTGTACCCCGTGAATTTTTGAAGTTTCTCAAAAGAGAAAGCATAGTTGATGCCAGACTAGGAGACTCTGTACAAGCAGAAATGACGATTATGTTTGCGGACATTCGCTCATTTACAAGTCTGTCAGAAAGTATGTCTCCCCGAGAAAACTTTGAATTTATTAACTCTTACTTAAGCCGAGTTGGCCCAGTTATCCGCGAGTACAACGGTTTTATAGATAAATATATTGGTGACGGGATTATGGCTTTGTTTCCTAACAGGGCTGAAGATGCTGTGCAAGCAGCAATTGAGATGCAGCAGCAAGTGAAAATTTATAACAAACACAGGCAAAACAGTGGCTATCAACCTATTTCGATAGGGATTGGTTTGCATACGGGGACTTTAATGTTAGGTACGATTGGCGAAGCGGAACGAATGGAAAGTACGGTGATTTCTGATGCCGTTAATTTAGCTTCCCGCGTGGAAGGATTGACAAAGCTTTATGGGGTGGCTATTGTAGCTAGCGTCCAAACCCTTTGCCGGATAGACGATCCTCAACATTACAAGTGCCGATTTCTCGATCGCGTTCAAGTAAAAGGAAAACAAACACCTGTTGCTGTATTTGAAATTTACGATGGCGACTCGCCGACAATGATCGAACTAAAAGCACAAACTCAAACTTATTTTGAACAGGGAATTTTTTTTCACTACCAGCAGCAATTCGCGCAAGCAAGGCAAATGTTTCTGCGCGTCTTGCAAGTCAACAAGTATGATAAGGCAGCAGCTTTTTATGCAGAACGCTGCGAGATGTTGATGAAGAATGCAGTCATTATGACTCTGGAAGGAATAGAAATTTAGTTGAGGGGTAATGGGGCATGGGGCATGGGGCATGGGGCATGGGGCATGGGGCATTGGGAGTTGGGCATGGGGAATTGGGAATTGGGCCGAAAAGAATTAGGAAATGGGCATCCGCTAAGATAGTGAACAGTGGACGGTGAACAGTGAACAGTGAACAAATAAGTTAATTTATGCGCTTCAAATCCCTTGATGTTTTTCGCGGAATTGCGAGCGCCTCGATGATTCTAGTCAACAACCCCGGCAGTTGGAAACAGGTGTATCCGCCGCTAGGGCACGCAGAATGGCACGGCTGCACCCCGACAGACTTAGTATTTCCGTTTTTCTTGTTCATCGTTGGCTGCGCGATGTCTTTCTCGCTGCCTAAATATATTCAAAATTATCCAAAAACCGGAATAGAAACCTCAAAAATTACACAAACCAAGGAAAAATCAGAATCGGATAAAAACCCTCTTCCTTCTTCCTTCTTCCTTCTTCCTTCTTCAAATATTTACTGGCGAATTGCGCGCCGCGCCGCGATTTTATTTATATTAGGATTGCTGCTAAATACATCTTCGATCGCCCTTGACGTACTTCTCAACAGCGCCCCGGTGGAAAACTTCGGTAAAATCCGCATCATGGGAGTATTGCAGCGCATCGGCTTAGCTTATTTCATCAGTGCGATCGCCATTCTCAACCTTTCCCCCCGCAATCAAAAACTGCTCGCTGTTGCCGTACTTTTGGGCTATTGGGCTGCCTTAACCGTATTTGCTGTAGGGGGGTACACTGCCGGCGAACTCACGCCAGAGGGCAATTTAGGGGGATATGTCGATCGGCTAATTCTCGGTAGCCAACACCTGTACAAAAGCGGCCCCTTCGACCCCGAAGGATTGTTGAGTACCTTACCCGCAGTTGTCACAGTCCTCACAGGCTACTTTACCGGAGAATGGCTGCGCGTGCAGCAAATCAAAACCCGCACCAGTTTAAACTTAGCAATCTGGGGGTTCCGTTGCGTAGTAATCGGCCGTTTGTGGGGATTTTTATTTCCGATCAACAAACAACTTTGGACAAGTTCCTATGTAGTGTTTACCGCTGGTTGGGCGTTGCTATTACTAGCAGTTTGCTACGACACAATAGAAGTGCGAGGTTGGAAATGGGGGCGACCCTTTGAAATCATGGGATTGAATGCTATTTTCCTGTTTGTTGCTTCCGGTATTGTCGCCAGAGTTCTGTTGAAAACCCATATCGGCAGCGGGGGAAATGCTCCAACCACTTACACTTGGATTTATGAAAACTGGTTTGTGCCGTGGGCGGGGCCGCTGAATGGTTCTCTGGCATTTGCCGTGACAGCGGTCTTATTTTGGTGGTTAATTTTGTATGGAATATACCGCCGCGGTTGGGCGATAAAAATTTGAGTGGTTTGGTATGTAGTGGATATAATTCTTTTCTGGGTAGCGCCCGATATACTTGAGAAGGCTTTGGGTATTGTCGGTGAATACCACGGCAAAACAAGAGTTCACTATATTGTTTAATTACTAAATTAACTACAAGAGCATAGGTCTTTTCTGAATTCGCCAACAGTGTATTCGCTATTTTTAGGCCTAAATATTATAGCGAATGGCGATCGCTTGCCATGTCGAAGTCACCACTGCCCCTATCTTTTGGGAAAGACGGCTAGACTAACTCCAGAACCGCACAGTTTGCGATCGCATATTTCATTCTCTCTGCAAGCTATTTAATCCTAATAATGCGATCGCTGTAGTTGATCCATGAAGATTGCCGAGGCCGATCTTTCGCAACCAAGAAAGTACAAGAATTATTGCAGTTTTTCTTGTGCCTTCATTGCGGTAATTCGGCTATCGCCATCACTTCCTAAAAAACCGAACCGCGATCGTGCTCAGGGTTATAAGTAGGCAAGATTTGAGAGTCAGGTGGTGTTTGCTTTGGCAGATTTAGGCTGATGATACTAATTCGGTGACGATCGCAATCACTGCCTCTGGATCAATAGGTTTGGCAAGGTGACGTTGAAAGCCTGCGGCGATCGCTTGCTGTAGATCCATCTCTCCAGCATAGGCTGTGAGGGCGATCGCGGGAATTTGTCCGCCTTGCTCAAGCGGCAGGCTACGAATGTGACGCATCAACATATAGCCATCCATTTCTGGCATCCCAATATCACTGACAACGATCTCTGGAACCGCTTGGGACAATGCTTGCAGTGCTTTAGTTGCAGAGGCAACGCTGGTGACGATCGCCCCCGCTTGTTCTAAAACAAACGCCACAAACTCGCGTGAGTCTGCCTCATCATCCACGACTAAGACATGAATGCCGCTTAAATCTCCGGCGGTTGAGTCGGATGGCTGCTCGATCCCTGGCAATTCCTGAGAGCGAGGCGCAAGCGGAAGCCGAACTGTAAACGTAGCTCCTTGTCCTTCACCCTGGCTATCAACCGCGACTGTTCCCCCGTGCAATTGCACAATTTGCTGCACGATTGCCAGTCCTAATCCCAAGCCGCCAAATTTGCGGGTGGTGGCTCCATCTTCTTGCCGGAAATGCTCGAAGACATAGGGCAGGAAATCAGAGCGAATCCCTTTTCCAGTATCGGTAACTTGAATTTGAGCGTGGGTTTCATCCAAAGTGAGGGTGATAGCGACTTGTCCCCGCTGAGGTGTGAATTTGACTGCGTTAGACAACAGATTCCAAACCACCTGCTGCAAGCGCCCAGCATCGCCGATTACGATGCCAACACTGGGTAAAATCGTTGTGTCAATTTGAATGGCTTTCGCTTCTGCGGCCAAGCGAACCGTTTCTAGGGCTTCTGAGATGACTTTACTCAGATCGACGGGCATCACGGTTAAAATCAGTTTGTCGCGCAAAATCCTAGAGATGTCGAGCAAATCGTCAATGAGTTGCACTTGGAGTTGCGCGTTACGCTCGATCGTCTCTAATGCCATTGCGGTTTTTGCCGCGTCCAATTTCCTCTGCTGCAATAGTTTTGACCAGCCGAGAATCGGATTGAGTGGCGATCGCAATTCATGGGACAGCACCGCCAAAAACTCATCTTTGATTCGGTTAGCGCGATCGGCAGATTCTCGTGCAACTTGCTCTTGCGCCAGCATTCGTTCCAGTTCAGTTTCAGCTTGCTTTTGCTTCGTGATATCACGTGAAATTGCTAAAAGTTGCGTCACTTCTCCAGTGGTATTCCGCACGGGTGTGATAATGATGTCCCACCACTTTGGTGTGCCCTTGCAAGTGGGAAGATAGCCTTGCAACTGACCGACGTTGCCCGCTTTGGCAGCCGCGATCGCCGCCTTGGCATTTTCATAATATTTACCTTGCCAGATATCTTGCCAACAAGTGTTTAGAACGAGTGACGGATCGTCGATTTCCAACAAGCAGAATCCGCCTGGATTGATATAGACGATTTCGCTATCGAGCGTTAAGACTTTAATGCAATCTTGGCTGCTTTGGAGTATGCGTTGCTTTAGCTCCTCACTGTCTCGCAAGGCTGCTTCGGCGCGGGCGCGTTCGACTGCCGCCCAAGTGCGCTCGGCCACTTCTTCGGCCAGGGACACCTCGTCCAGTGTCCAGGCTCGCGGCTCGGATGTGTGGACAGCCAGCCCCGCTACGAACTCGCCCTCCTTGACCAGGGGTATGCCGATGTATGCCCCAATCTCGATCGCGGCGTAGGCTGATCGCTGATCTGGAGATAGGTTGGGATCGGCTTCCACATCAGATGCGGACACGGCGCGACCAGTGCCGAATGCTGCGAGCAGCTTCGGCCCGAACGAATCAATCGGGTAGTTGCCAGCGATCGCTAAGGCTCCATTGACGTAATCACGCTCAACGACGTAATCAGCACCGCGAACCTCAAAGTACGCCACCCGGTTGGCGCCGAGATATTCACCCAGCACACGGCTGGCAGTAGCCTGAATCTCCACTGGGTCGGCAAGCGGACGCAGCGCGTCGGCGAGAGAAACACGGAAAGCATCGAATTCGCCGGCTCGCTGCAAAATTTCTTCTGCCCGTTTGCGTTCGCTTGTATCAGTGAACAAGAGGGCAAACTGATGATTTTGCGGTTCGCCGACTCGAAAAGCGTTGACATCAAACCACTGATTCATCGCAGCGGATTGATTCTCAAACCGCACAGATTCACCAGTGTGCACGACTTTGCCATAGATATCAAACCAGTGCGCTTCCAGATCTGGAACCAGTTCCCGCGCCGTTTTCCCGACTGCATCCTGAAGTCCCGTCATCTTTTCAAAGATCGGATTGACTTCCAGAAAGCGATAATCAATCGGTTCACCGTTCTCGTCAAACAGCATTTCGCAGAGACAAAAGCTTTGGTCGATCGACTCAAATAAAGTGCGGTAGCGTTCTTCGGATTGACGCAGGGTTGCGGCAGTTTGAATCTGCTCGGTAACATTGTTGAAATAAACGGTGATGCCATTTGGCGCTGGGTAGGTGCGAACTTCGTACCAGCGATCGTGATCCGGGTAAAACGCGGTCATTGACGCAGCCACACGATCGCCCATGGCGATCCAGTGAATCTGCTCCAAATCATTGCCAATCAGTCCTGGATATTCTTCCCATAAATTCTTGCCAATCAAACCCTTTGGAGTGCGATCGAGCAGTGTCCCGGCAGAGCGATTGACGTAGGTGAACCGCCAGTTTTCATCCAGGGCAAAGAAGGCTTCAGCGATGGTCTCCAGAATATTCCGAGTCTGCTCCTCGCTTTGGCGCAAGGCTTGCTCTACCCGTTTGCGATCGGTGATGTCTCGCATCACGCCTGCCACTCCTTCTACAGCACCGTTTATGCATAAAAGCGGCACGAAAATGTATTCATAGGTGCGCGTGCCGATGGCGCTAGTGTAGGGCGTTTCGTCTTTGAGCAACTGGCACGTCTCGATGACTTGTTGAATCTGATGTTGAAGTCGGGTCGCTAAATCGGTTGGATAATCTAGCTCGAAAAAATTCTTTCCCAGAGCTTCATCCGAAGTTTTCTGCCAAAGATCGAGCAACCCCGGGCTGATATACGTGAACCGTCCCGCCAAATCAAAGGTGTAAATAAAATCGGGAATTGCAGTTACGATCGCATCGAAGTTCCGCACTTGCTGTTCGAGTTCGGTGCGGCTCTGGCGTAATGCGGCTTCTGCACGGGCACGCTCGATGGCTGCCCACGTCTGCTCTGCGGTTTCCTCGACTCGTCTCACCTCATCTTCCCTCCACGGACGAGGGTTTGCCTGATGCACCGCCAGCAACGCGACAAATCGAGCGTTCTTGATCAGCGGCACATCAATATGTGCAGCAATATCAATCGCTTGATAACTTGCCTTCTGGCTTGCCGTGTATTTAGGGTAGTTTGCCACATCGGGAACGATCGCTGTTCGCCCCGCTCGATGGTCGTCTGTCAGGTTGCGTCCGAAGTCTTCCAGATTGTACAGCCCGCTCAGTTCGGCAACACCGTTCGTGTAGTTTTTATGAACGATGACCTCTTTGCCGCCTGGTAACACTTCGATGTAAATGACGCGGCTTGCTCCTAGAGAATCCCCCAGAATGCGGGCAGCGGTTGCCTGAATCTCATTGGCATCACTCAGCGGGCGTAGCGCATTGGTGAGCCTGACTCGAAACGCATCGGCTTGGGCAGCTTGGCGCAAGGCATCTGTTGATGGGCGCTCCTGCGGCAGAAGATTAGATTCTAGCTGCGTCTTTTCCGGGTGCTGAGTGCGATCGAGTTCGGTCAACAGGATTTGCCAAGCCGTTTTCAGGCTGTCCGACCAGGTTTCGACCGCCCCCAGTGAAGTTTGCGACCAATCGTGCGATCGTATCCGCATCGCCATCTCGCTATCGCCTGCAAATAAATTTTTAGGAGCAGCCTCATCTACCAAATCACTCACACACCATTCCTCGCTTAAAAATACTGAGCTAAAAGCTGTTTGCTGCCCTCTCGAATGACGATTGAATAGGATTGACCCTGTTCCGCAATCAGCGTCCGAATTTGCCTTAATGCCAAAGGTGAGGGTTGAATCCATTTATTTGGCCAACGCTTAATCGTTTCTCTTAGAAGATTTCATACAGTTTAAACACATGGTATCTCTCGTACTCAATATCTGTCAAAAATTAGACAGGCAGAGCTCCCTTAAAAATAGTCCCGACACTTTTTAAGCAGCGTTGATTAAATTGTGGAAAGTTAAAGCCTTTGCGAAAGTGACGATGATCAGTTCTTCTACTTTAAAAAAAACTATAACGACAACTAAGATTTGTAAATTTAACTTTGCCCTAAACGAGCCAAATAGCTGAAAATAAAACCCCTAAAAACTTCTTTGGGGTTGACTAATTCCTGGTATTTGTTGTAAGATTGATTGAATAATAATCATCAGTAAATCTGAAGAGGTTGTGTGTTTTTTTAGCTTAACCTAAAAGAGTGCTTTTTTTTCTGTTTGTTTTTAAATCCGATTCGACTAAATTTTTTCGCTTCTGTGCTGTACTGCGTAAGCGTTGCTGGCCGCAGGCATCGCATCCCTATCTCAAAATAGTCCGCAGTATTGCCTTAAGGAGGATTTCAACAGCCTACCAAGCTCTGCCAGACAACATTTAAGCCCACTGTCAAGACAGGCATAAGGGCTACTGCCTAGCAATTGCCTCCTGTTTCTTTACACAGAATTGTTTCGACTACTTATGTCGTTATTGCAGTTAGATTGCAATTAGTCTAAAGCAGAAACAGCAGATCGAGCGGACGATCGAGAAATTGCGACGGCCCAAATGCCTCAACCCGTCCCAACTTAAGGATTTTGCGCGTAAAAGCCGATCGCCCGCCACCGATGGCTCACTACAAATAAACCCAAATCGCTAAAATAAAAAAAAGATACGTAATAGGCAGGCCCTGTCAATGATCCCAACCGTTATAGAACAATCCGGTCGCGGCGAACGCGCCTTTGATATCTACTCGCGACTCCTGCGCGATCGCATCGTCTTCTTGGGCCAACAGGTTGACTCTGACTTAGCCAACCTGATCGTTGCCCAATTGCTATTTTTAGACGCCGAAGACCCGGAGAAAGATATTTACCTCTATATCAACTCCCCAGGGGGTTCGGTAACAGCAGGTATGGGCATTTTTGACACGATGAACCACATCCGCCCCGACATTTGTACTATTTGTCTCGGTTTGGCCGCCAGCATGGGCGCTTTTCTGTTGAGTGCCGGCGCTAAAGGCAAGCGGATGAGTTTGCCTCACTCCCGGATTATGATCCACCAACCTCTAGGCGGAGCTCAAGGACAAGCAACGGATATTGAAATTCAGGCCAAAGAGATTTTGTACCACAAGCGCCGCCTGAACGAACATCTTGCCAACCATACCGGTCAGCCGCTTTCCCGCATTGAAGAAGATACCGAACGGGATTTCTTCATGTCCGCTGAAGAAGCAAAGGACTACGGATTAGTCGATCAAGTGATCGATCGCCGTCCTTCCGCCAGCAGACCGATCGCCGCTGTCGTCTAAATAAAAAATTAAAAATCAAAAATGAGAAAATATTCTTCATTTTTGATTTTTAATTTTTAACGGTCATATAGCAGTTTTCAGTGGAGTGAATTACAGATGCTGGGGCGCATGATACGGCGTCACAGTTAAGTCATTACTGTATTTCATACAATTGAAAACTGCTATATTTAGCTTTTTCTAAAAAAACCTCACACCTAGAAACCCTACAGAATTACTAAGGCAAAGATTCGAGATATTGCAGGAAGTCGAGCAATTCTACTTGATTTAAGAAATGGCGCGCTTCTTTGCCGTAACCTTGTTTGAGATAATCTTTTCCTTGGTTGGCAGTCCAGCCCAATCGTTTGATTTCCTCAGTAGTTCTGCTGTAGATTTCCAAATATTCTAGAAAATCTACCAACTGTTCGCTAGAAAGCTCTCTCTGCGACGACTTGCCGAAATTTTGTTCGAGACAGTCAGTTTCTTGTTTCTTAGTCCATTTCAAGCGCCTGAGGATTGCCTCTATTTGGGCGATCGTATCAGAATTATCCTCGATCGCATCGCTGGGGATTCCCACTGCGATCGGTTGCAATCCCCTGACTTCGGCCGCACCCTGTAGCGGTTCACTTTGGCTAGGAGTCGGCACATCCAGTTCCTCAAGTGGTTCGCCGTAGCTGGAAGAAAGCCAAGCGTCCGAGTCTAACTGCTTCGGTACAAATCCAGTAGGCTCCACGCGATCGACCTTTGGAGGCAGCGGTTCCGGTACAGGTGCGATCGGCTCTTCATTTAATTTCGCTTCAGTCTTGACAAAATTGCTTTGATGTGTTTCAGGCAATTTGTCAGCAACAGGCATTTCTAGAACCGGAAGAGGAACACTTGTCGGCCCAACAGGAACCGGAACAGCAGGAGGAGGGGGAGGGGGAACAGCAGCAACCGAAGCAACCGGAGCAACCGGAGCAACCGGAGCAACCGGAGCAACCGGAGCAACCGGAGCCGGATCAACACTCGCTATCGCACGATCGGGCGCAGCAAATCCAAGGACAGCGATCGCTCGCAACCGGGCGCGGTCTTCAGCATCCTCAACAGACTCAGCAGCCGACATAGCCGTAGCCAGAGTTTTGCCGTCAACCTGAACCAGACAGCGAACAACAAACTTACCGTGATGAACAGTCAGCAACTCACAAATTAACTGTCCAGCGGGATAAAGGGCGCGAAATTCAGCAAACATAATTTTTTGACCCCGAAACCAGAGGGGGCTTATGACTTAAGTGTAGTACAGCCCTGAGAAAACAATTTTCTGAAAGCACCTATTCAACATACAATAAATTAAAGGTGAGTCATCCGCGCAACCTTAAACGCCACTAAACCCCATGCCACATCCAGCGGTTTAAGCTAACAAGCATCGGGCGTCATTTCTACCTATAGGAGATGACACAGCAACTAAGCAAAAGTAGTAAAAGTCTCCGGTTTGCGTACCTGCACTTTCTACAGCACAGATTGCTCCCGGCCCGCTCGTTGCACCTCCGTCCGCAAGGACTGATCGCGTGCAAAACACAGGGGCATCGCAGCAGCGAGCTACTAGCAATTTTGCCTCGATCCGGTAAGTTCTTTGCTAAAGCAAGAAGCAAGAGGCACTTCAAAAGGAAGAAGGAACAAGGCAGAAGGAAACAAGGCAGAAGGCAGAAATGCAAATTTTCTCCCTCTCCATCCCTCCATCGGCTCATCCTCGACTCAAGCCGTCGCTTTCAGTATCGAGCCATCTTTTAAGAACCGACAGGGGCTTTCTAATTCGCAAAGTGCTCGGCGCTGCTGACCTAAAAGCAAACAAACCAACGCTAAAAAATTGTATTGGGGAATAGCGTGCGGGACATTTGTCTGCACCGTCAGCAGTCAGTTCAAGACAGACAGCAGACAATTAGCACCAAGTCGGTGTCGGGAGAGAATCTCAAAAAAACCTCGCGATGAAACAAGGTGGCTGTGCTCGCGTCTCCACCTATCAACCCGCGCATTTGTTGGGAAGCAGGCACTGCGAGGGCCCGAGGGGGTGCGGCTGATTTCGCCAAAATTTAGACTAATTGCTGGAAACAAGAGGATCGATCGCTACATGGAATTTTCTATCGCTGCACTGCTGGCAAATTTTACAGAAGACAAATTAGTGGCTCCTAAAGCATTAGAGAAAAAACTCGACTGCAACGACGCCACCAGTCAACTCAAACTTCAAATCGCATTAGAAGCTCTAGAGAAAATTGGCATATTAGTCAAAGACAAAGGCCGCTATCGCCGAGTAGTTGAAGACGACGTAGTAGAAGCAAAACTGCGCTGTTCGAGCAAAGGATTTTGCTTTGCAATTCAAGACGCCGAAGGCTCAGAAGACGTTTACGTGCGGGAAAGTCACCTCTCGACAGCTTGGAATGGCGATCGAGTCTTAGTCAAAATCATCAAAGAAGGTAGCCGCCGCCGATCGCCCGAAGGCGAAGTCATGCTCATCCTGGAACGCGCCAACCCCTCGGTACTGGCGCGAGTCAAGCAAACTGCCACCCCCACCGGCCGCGTCAGCTACAGAGCAATCCCCCTGGACGATCGCCTGTTGTTTGAACTAGACTTGCTCGCAAATGGCACAAATCTTCAAGAGGCGATCGACCACCTAGTACACGTCGAAGTCAAACGCTACCCCCTCGGCACCCACCGCCCAGTCGGCAAAGTAGTACAGGTACTCGGTTCCGACGCCGAAGCCGCTGACGACCTCGACATCGTATGCTGCAAACACGACTTGCCGCGATCGTTCCCCGCCGCCGTCATCAAAGCAGCCGAAAATTTGCCCAGCAAAGTCAAAAAAACCGACATCAAAAAACGGCTAGATTTGCGTAACATTCTGACTGTTAGCTTCAGCAAAAACGAACCGGGAACAACCAACAGCGAAAACGCTGCCCCTAAAGTTGAGGAGGAAAATCTCTCCGAGGGAGGAGCCGAAAACGAGTTCGATCCGACCTCATTCCTATCCGATCCGCCAGTGGAACGCGCTTTGTCGATCGAAACCCTGAAGCCCGGCCGCTGGCAAATAGGAATCCACATCAGCGACGCCGCCGAGTACGTGCAGCCAGAAACCCCGATCGACCGCGAAGCCCGCAAGCGAGGCACCGCCGCCCATCTGGGAGAAAAAATCATCGCCGTACTCCCAGAAATCCTCAACGAGCGCTGCTCTGTGCTGCCAGATACCGAACGGCTGACCTTCAGCATACTGCTCACCCTAGACGAATCTGGAGAACTCTTAGAATACGAAATTCAAGCCAGCGTCATTCAAATTGACTACCACCTCACCTACCAGCAAGCTCAAGCAATTCTCGAACCAGGCGGTGCCGAAGATCACCCTTTATCATCCGCCCTCCGTCCTTTCCTAGATCAAATGTCGGCTGCCTCACAGGCTGCCAGAAAGGCAAGGCTCAAGCGGGGAGCTTTTGAACTAAATTTGCCCGATGCTAACTCTCACTTCGACGACGAAGGCGAATTAGGAGCTTTTGCATTCGCTCCCCCCGCCCAGTCGGCTGTCTCCGAGTTGGTGGTACTCGCCAACCAAGCTGTCGCCACTCACCTGCAGGCCTTGGGAGTCCCTGCAATCTACCGCGTCCAGCCGATGCCAGACCCGGCAGACATTCAAGAGTTCATCAAACTCTCCAACAACCTCGGAGGCGAACTGTATCTCGAAAGCGAAGAAGAAGTTTTGCCCTTGGACTTTCAGCGATTTACCCAGCAGTTTGCCGGCCTTAAGTCGGAAAGAGTTCTCACCTACCTGCTAGAAGACACGATGAAGCCCGCTGTTTACAGCACAACTCCCAAGCCGCACTTCGGTTTGTCGCTGTCAGAGGGTTACACGCGCTGCACTTCGCCGCTTTCCCGCTACGCCGATTTGCTGATACTGCGGGTGTTGCAAGCGGTGTTCGAGCAAGGCCGCAGCAGTCGCACAACACGGGCTAAGGAAAAAGTTGACTTGCACCATTCCTCCTGTCACGGTCAAATTACTTGGAATGTTCTCCCGCCAGATTTGCACCACGAATTTGAGACGGAGTTTGCATCGGCCGTGGTACACCTGACGGAACGCGAAAGGGTTGCTGAGGATGCCGAAAGCGATTTGCAGGGATTGAAGAAAACCGGATTGATGAAAGAACGCACCGGGCAAACTTTCCAGGGTTTGATTACAGGTGTGCAGTCTTATGGTTTCTTTGTGGAAATTGAGGTGCGGCCGCCGGAGAGCGACATCCTGCGAGTTGAAGGACTGGTACACGTTTCTTCGCTGAAGGATGACTGGTACGAATATCGATCGCGCCAGCAAACTTTGGTGGGTCGCAAAAACCGCAATCAGTACCGTTTGGGCGATCGGGTGGAAGTTCAAGTCAAGAGTGTGGATTACTACCGCCAGCAAATTGATTTAGTTGCAGTTGGCGGCGGCAGTCAAGCTTTTGATGATGATGAATAATCAGTTGACAGTTGACAGTTGACTGTTGATTTTCCTCAATACTTAGTTGTCATTGTCTAGCAACTAAGTATTGAGAGGTGGGCGGCAAACTATACTCAGCAATCATCAAAAAATAATTAATGACGAACCACTAATTACTAATAACAGTCCATCGTCAACTAACTAATAAGTAGCCGGACATAAATAAACAGCTTGCTGTAAATAAATTTTAAGAAAAAGACGCAAGGGGCAATCGCGATAATTTAGGTGTTTATCGCTCATCCAGTGCTTTATCCTTACCTATTTAATCTTTTTGACCTAGAACTTTAATTGCAGTTATTCCACTCTGAAATCAAACAAGTCATTCGATCGTTGCGGTCAAACTACACGAAGTTTCGTCCTAGATATTAGAAACTAAAAAATAGAGGAGTATTAAAGCCGGATTTGGTATGATATTACCAATTACTGAGCGCGGGCAGCATTTAAATAAAAACCCCTATATTAGGAGTTAACTGCGCTTACTGCCAGAGAATTCCAAGTAGCGAGGGCCATTTCTTCTGTCAAATTTTCATCAGCATCGCAAACGTATCCGAGTTGATTTAGCACGCTTTGACGGGAAATCGCAATTCGCCGCGCAACTGCTGCTGTGAGCAGATGTTTCCAATTTCCGCACTTTCCTTGCCAGAAGTGATTGTTGGCAGCAGTTGTTCTTAAAGAAGCGAGGGAATGAAGGGGAATCACATCTAATATTGGACGCGCCGGTTTCAGCCCCAGTTGTTGGTTTAATTTAGATAGTTCCTCGGCAGTATCATCGACCAAATTTTCATAGCGAATTTGCCAAGTGTTTTTTCTATTCCACCATGCCGTACTAATAGAGAGAAGGGCGCCAGATCTCTTACCTACAGCATAATCGATAAACTCCGAAGAGAGCGGGGATTTATTAATAATAGAAATTTCGCTGCCAGCTTCACCGTCTAACCAGCGGGCAGTTTGTGGCTCGTAAGCTGCAAAGTGCAGAATTGAAATCAAGACATCGAGAGGGTGGCGGGCAATAACTATTGGGCGAAATCCATTTTCGGCAAGCAGTGAAACAAAATTATCAGTATCCCGCCAGTGGATTTGTAATATTACTTTTGGTGGCAGAGATTGCCAAGCTATTTCACTAGGCGTGTGGACGGCTATTTGAGGCAAATCGTACATTGATGCTAGAAGCTTCCGCAGCCAAGTGTTGCCAGAACGGGGAGTGCTAACTATTGCTAGGCGCAGGTTGTCCAAACTGGCCAAGGGCGATATAAACTTAGAATAAGATTTAGGTGGAAAGACGCGGAGACGACTGAGTTTTTGCAAAGCTTTATCTAAGTTGGTGTGAAATAGATAAAAGTTTGGATAAAGCTCAATAGCACGGCGGTAGGCTGCGATACCTTCCTCTAGCTTGCCCTGTTTTTCTAAAGCATTGCCTAAATTGTTGTGCGACCAAGAAAAATTGGGATAAAGCTCTATAGCCTGCTGGTAAGCAGAGACGGCTTCAGCTAATTTACCTTGTTTTTGCAGGACATTTCCTAAATAGTGGTGCAGCCACGAACAGTTCGCGTAAAGCTCAATAGCGTGCAGGTAGACGGCAGCGGCTTCATCTAATTTATCTTCTTTAACTAGGGCTGACGCTAAATTGTGGTAACATTTGTAATCATCTAGTTTAAGTACAGTAGGTTGACAAGAAACAGCGAGAGAATGAGCAGCATTTTTTTTCATAAGCTTGCATAATTTTAGGTAGCATTAATTTTATACCAAACTACTCGTAAGCGTGCAATGCCCACCTTACTACTACAATTAAAGGATAATTTGCTAATGACTAATTATGTTTCAGTCCCCGCCCAACCTCTAATTGTAGGAGTTACCGGCGCATCGGGACTGATTTATGCGGTGCGAACTCTGAAGTTTATGTTGGAAGCCGATCGCGCTATTGAACTGGTCGCTTCCAAGTCTACTTACATGGTTTGGCAAAGCGAACAGAACACCCGAATGCCCGCAGAGCCGACGCTTCAAGAGGAATTCTGGCGGGAACAAGCAGGAGTAGCCACAATGGGTAAACTTCGGTGCCATCCCTGGCAAGATGTCGGTGCTAATATTGCTAGTGGCTCCTTTCGCACCCAAGGGATGATCGTTATTCCCTGTAGCATGAGTACGCTGGGCAAATTGGCGGCTGGCTTGAGTTCGGATTTGCTCGAAAGAGCGGCCGACGTTCAGCTCAAGGAAGGGCGAAAATTGGTACTCGTGCCTCGCGAAACGCCTTTTAGCTTGATTCACCTGCGGAATTTGACTACCTTGGCGGAAGCTGGAGCTAGAATTGTACCAGCGATTCCTGCTTGGTATCACAATCCGCAAACTATTGAAGATTTGGTAGACTTTGTGGTGGCTCGCGCTTTAGACCAGTTGGGGATTGATTGCGTTCCTCTCAAACGCTGGAAGGAAGAAGAAGGGAGTTAGTTGACAGTTGACAGTTGACAGTTGACAGTTTGTTATTTGTTATTGATGATTTGTTAGTTTAAATTAGCAATTCCCAATTACCAATTACCAATTACCAATATTTTTAAAATGCGACCTGTATTTTTGCTAGTAATTGTGGTGGGGCTGACTATTTTTGCCCTGCAAAATGTGGAGCCGGCATTATCGCTGGTGTTTTTGGGAGTTCGATCGCCTGCTTTGCCCTTATCTATCTGGATTCTGCTCAGCATGGTGGTGGGAGCTCTCACATCTTTATTGATTTCTGGTTTGCTGGCTTTTTCAAATTACCTATCTCTAACGAGAGAGCGCACCGGCAGATCCAGTCGCAGCCGTCCCGATACTTTCCCAGAGGACAGGAGAACACCTTACACGCCACCTCCCCCTCCTAGAAAAGAGGGGATTGACCCGGATATGAATAGGGAAAATAGCCAAACTCAGGCTGCTGGTTCCTACCGAACTGAGTACGGTACGCCGGCAGGTTACAGTTCCCGGACTTTCCTGCAAGAAACTCCGAACCAGGATGGGGCGAAGGATTACGCTCAACCAGGGACTTATGCAGCAGCAGACGATGAGGACGATTGGGTCTCAGATGGCTCAAAATCCGGCTCTCAAGGGGGTGATGACGATTGGGGGGACGATCGCGATTTTCCCGATCGACCGCAGGTAAATGATGTTCCAGGGGCAAATCCGAGGGCTTACGAGGCTCAGCAGGAACCGAAAAGCAAATCTTGGGCTGGCTCAGTATATTCTTACGGCTATCGAGATCCGAGCCAGTCTGGGGTGGGGCAAACTGAGGCTGTATACGATGCGGAGTATCGAGTGCTGGTTCCTCCAGGAGGGGAGATTCCTAAACCCGCTGATGAAGCACCAATAAATCCTCTTGCAGAAGCAGAGGATGATTGGGGATTGGATGAGGGTGATGAGTTTGATGACGACGATCGCGCCAGTGGCGGATCGATTAACCTAAAAAAATAGAAAAATATCGGAGGATTTGGCAGTGGATGGGTTGAGGGGAGTAAATATTTATCTCGTCGGGATGATGGGTGCGGGAAAAACAACGGTGGGGCGGATTTTGGCAAGAAAATTAAAATACCGTTTTTTTGATACTGATGAACTAATTGTTCGAGTTGCTAATCAGTCAATTGCTGAGATTTTCGCTCAAGAGGGGGAAGAGGCTTTTCGGGAACTAGAAACTAAAGTGCTCGGCGAATTGTCTGCTTATCAAAATTCGGTTGTGGCTACGGGCGGCGGCATTGTGGCCCGATCGATGAATTGGGGTTACTTGCACTACGGTGTAGTGGTTTGGCTGGATGTGCCTGTAGATCAACTGTACGATCGACTGCGTTCGGACACCGCTCGACCCCTACTGCAGGAGGGCGAGATCAAATCTAAGCTGCAAAGCCTTTTGAAAGAGCGAGAGCGTTTTTACACTCAAGCAGATGTCCGAGTCTGTGCTGGCGTGGGCGAAAGACCTGAAGCAGTGGCGACTAGGGCGATCGAGGAAATCCAAAAAGTTATCAAATCAGAAACCGGGTCCGATCTCAATTGATACATTCATAAACCCGGTTTCTCAGAAAATAACAGGTTTCTCAGGACTTGTGGTATTAGTTCCCAAAAATAATGCAACTCTACACAAGCTCCAAACCACCAGCTTCATCAGTCATTCCCAAAATCTAAAATCTAAAAGGGTATGACTTCGGTAAAAATACTGGTTTTTGTCTGAATGTGTCGGTTTAACCACCCAATATTTTGCAGTCCACCGGGTTTGAGTGGATGTGAGGCGTAACTTTTATAAGTATGAGGATGTGGCGATGCGGAGATTTTATACAAGAACTAATGGCAGACTCATCTGATGCGTTAAGGTCGCCTATTGAGTTCTCCCTAAAAATAAAAGGGCCCCACCGCTGAAGGGCTGTAGGGCGCAAGGACAGTTAAACGCTAACTTGATTGTCGGGAAATTTAGCATCAATGCTATCGTCCTATGTGACGATTTTACGATCGTCCATTCACTCATCAACTTTCCGGTATCAAAAAATGTAACCCAGCACCGCTCGAATTCAACCTGTCCTATTCTAAAAACAATACCTCATGCATTCTGACGAGCAGCTCTCAAAAGCTGCTTTTTTATTGCGATCGAGTTTTTGGCTGCCAGACTTGCGGGCTCTTGGGAATAACATTTTGAGCAACAGATACAGTTTACCCGGAAAAATCAGGCTTATGCCAGATTTTTTTGACGGTGCCAAGCAGGTTGAAAGCAAAGCTGCGTCAAGGTTGTGAGTTGAGTGACCAAGCGAAAAGATACGCTTGCTGTGCTAGAGTCAATAAAAGAGAGTGGCCAGAGCCTTTGAATCAGCTTCAAGGATCCCTCGGACAATCTTATGAGTCAATCAGCCTGTCAATAATGCACTATCTTTTTTGAGCTTCAGGGGCTTCAATGCTTTTACAATCAAGGTTTCAGAGGCGTTGTCACCCCATCAATGAATTAGGTTTATGGCAATTTTTTTACCTTGATTTTGCATTTATCTGTCAAAGTAATTATCTAATATTCCTCGTGAGGGCTGCAAGAAATTGCTTATTTGTTTAAAATTCCATACATTATAGTCTAGTTAAGGCTAACTACGGTAAATCTTAAAGGAGAAAATAGATTATGCGTTGGTCTTTTCAATATATCTGTTTGCTAATAACCACCTTGTTGTTATGCTTAACCGTTTCTGGGAAATCGGTAAGTTACCCTATTAATAATATTATATCCAGTCCACAAAAATTAGCACAAGCAGCAAATTCAACAATCGAACAAAAAATTACTGATGCTGTTTATCTTAATCAAGAAGGTTACGATCTTTATCAACGAGCTGAAGCCGAATCTGCCTTATATAAATATAATCAAGCCCTAGGAATTTTTCGTCAAGTAGGGGCGCGGGCGGGTGAAGGAAATAGTCTGAATTATATAGGGGAAGTATATCTTAGTTTAGGGAAATACGATCGGGCTTTACACTATTTTCAACAGGCTTTAGTTATTTTTAAAGCACTAGGTAAATTACCTGATTCCGATCGCGCGTATGAAGGATATACACTTAAATATATGGGGGAAGTTTACGATCGCAAGCGAGACTACGAGCGAGCTTTAGCATCTTATCAACAAGCTTTAACTATTTTTCAGGAACTTATTAAAATAAAAAAAGGGGATCGTGATAGCTTTTTAACCACTGAAAAATATACGCTTAACCCAATGGGCGCAATTTATTTTAAATTAGGTAATTATCAGCAATCTCTTAAAATATATACGCAACTGTAAGCAATTTATCAAGAACAAACTGATCGTATTGGAGAAGTTCAGAATCTTAATAATTTAGGAGTAACTTATGCTAATCTTAGCGAATATGGTCAAGCATTGGCAGCTTATCAAGAGGCTTTAACGAAAATAAAGCTAATAAGTGATTGTTTTCATCAAAATCCTAATAACAGTTTATGTTATCGGGGAGATGAAGCAGCAATTCGTAATAACTTAGCCGCTCTGTATTTTAGCCTTGGACAATATGAACAAGCCTTAGATTTTGCCCAACAAGCTTCAGTAATTTATCAAAAAAATCTTGGTAAAGATTATCAAGGATTAAAAGCTCAAGATTTTCAGTTACTACATGATATTCTAGGAAAATCTTCTTTAAATCCTGCTTTTGTTCGTCAAATTTCAGCGATTCGTGCTGGAGTTGGTAATGCTTTTAGTGCTGAATCAATGGTGCGTCAAGGTGAGGCGGTTAATCTGAATAACTTGGGACAAATTTACAGTAATCAAGGTAAGGATAAGCAAGCATTAACTCTTTATCAGCAAGCTTTAAGTATTTATCAAGAGATTAATAATAGTTTGGGTGTTGCTATTACTCTTAATAATATTGCTCAAATTTATACTAACTTAGGTCAATACGATCTAGCAGTAAATTTTAATCAGCAAGCCTTAGCTATTTATCAAAAAGAAAAAGATCAAGCAGGAATAGGTGTTACTTTAACTAATATGGGGCAGATTTATCAAAAACAAGGTAAATTTACTCAATCTTTAGATTCCTTAAATCAAGCTTTAGTAATCCAAAAAACGATTGGAGATCGGGCTAGTATCGCAATTACCTTGCGAATTATTGGTTTAAATCTGTTAGAAACTAACAAAATTAATGAAGCAATTGTAAATTTAACAGAATCTATTAAAGTAATTGAATCTTTGCAGCCCGGTTTAAATGATGCTAATAAAATTTCAATGTTTGAATCCCATAATATTAGCTATAAATTATTACAAAAAGCTTTGATTACTCAAAAACAACCTAATCAAGCTTTAGAAGTATCAGAACGGGGAAGATCGAGGGCATTTGTGGAATTATTATCCCAACGTTTAGCTAATGAAGAAACACCAAATTCAAGTTCTCAGCAAGGAACAATTAAACCGCCTACGATTGCAGAAATTCAAAAAATAGCCGCAGTTGAACAAGCTACTTTAGTTGAATATTCTTTAATTTCTGATCGAGAGCTTTATATTTGGGTAATCAAACCAACAGGAGAAATAACCTTACGCCCAGTCGATCTAAATGCTTTTAAAAATCCAGCAAATAAGGAAGAAATCTCAGGTTTAGACCTTAACAAATTAGTAATTGATGCCCGCAATAGTTTGTTTTCTCGTGGTGCTTCTCAGACTAAGCCTCAATTACAGCAACTTCACCAAATTTTTATTCAACCCATTGCTGATTTATTACCAAACAATCCCCAAGATTTAGTAATTTTAATTCCCCAACACTCATTGTTTATGTTGCCTTTTTATGCTTTAATTGATCCGGATGGTAAATATCTGATTGAAAAACATACTATCTTAACTGCACCTTCCATTCAGGTATTAGATTTAACCCATCAACAAAAACAAAAAAATCAGCGAGTTAATCCGCCAAATACTTTAATTGTTGGTAATCCTATAATGCCAAGTCTACCGCCTAAATTGGGGGACTTGCCTGTACAACTTGACGCCCTTCCTGGTGCAGAATTAGAAGCAGAAGCAGTGGCACAAGTCCTTAAAACTCAAGCAATTATCGGAAGTCGTGCGATTCGTTGAAACGTGAATCACGGTGAAAGCCCGTACATAGCGTTTCCAGCCACAAGGCTGAACTCTCGGACT
>NZ_JAUBUG010000063.1:0-42815 GCF_036705345.1 Microcoleus sp. B3-D2 | reverse complement strand
GGGCGTGGAGGAAGCATAAGACTATCCCAGGATAGCAGCACCCAAAGAAGCGCTAACCCACCAGAATTTAAGCAATTGTCAATTTTTGATTGGCTTGAATAGATGGAATCCCCGTGCGTTCACGCCGGGGTGGATGTCAATAAATGTTGTTAATTCCATCGCTACTAAAACCGCGATCGCCAGTATTAAATAATCGCAAAAATCCACGCCCCAATCTAAAATTCCGAATAGCTCAGCAGCCGGACTATTTTTTCATCATCGTTCAATTCCCCGACAATTCGTCGCACGGGTTTCGGCCAGATTTTAATCAAAGTAGGAGTTGCTGAAATCTGATCTGCCTCAGCTTGGTCTGGATGTTTCAAAACATCAATTACTTTTAAAGTGTAGGGACGATCGAGGCATTGCTCTAAAAACTGGTGTAAAGTTTCGAGGGTGCGTTCGGTGCTGGGGTTGCTGCCGGAAACAAACAGACGCAAAACGTACCCTTGAGTTTGTGGCGGTGGGGTGAGTGCTGTTGGTTTGGGAAGCCGAGTCTGCTGCGATGGCGGAAAGCCCAAGGGAGTTACGATCGAACTGCTCCAGTCCGATCGAGCTTCGGGGCTGGCATACTGTACAACTAAGTCGTGATTTTCCCAAAGTTCGGGGAATTCTTCGTGATAAGTAGCGATTGCCATCGGTTCGCACATTTCTTCGCTCCGGGGATGCCACACTAAGTCGCCAGTCCCAAAAATGGCGTTCAGCAGCGTTTGATGTCGCAGCACGGGGGGGTAAGCCTCGGCAGCAACCCGCACCTGCCGATCGCCTGGATCGAGCCAGGAGTCAACGGTTGCCGTGTAGCAAGGTATCAGAAAATGCGGTGGTTCCGACAAACCGAGGATCTCCTGTAGAGCTACGCACAACTGCAAATGCCACCGAGTTTGCTTGTGGGGGTCTATGCAATAGATTAAGTCTCCCCCTGGTGTAAACAGCGCAATGCCTTTGAAAATTTCTGGCAAAATCGGGCGATCGACTTTCAATTCAGTACACCAATAACTGTTAACAGTTAACAGTTAACTGTTAACAGTTAACTGTTAACACTCAACCTTTAGACTCGACCTCGGAGCATCTGAGCCATTTCGTTCGGGAACGGCGAGTTCTCTACACAAAGTTCTTCAGTAATCCGACCTTCTTGATAAAGGCCGTAGAGCGACTTATTCATCGTCGTCATGCCTTCATAAGTATCTTTGATCATGATTTGATTGATTTCCTCATTCTGGCCCTTCAGAATGTATTCCTTAACCACGTCGGTATTGATCATAACGTCGTGGAAAGCAGCCCGCTTTCCGTCTGTGGTTTTGCACAGCAGTTGAGCAATAATCGCCACTAGGGATTCGGAAATTGAAACCCGAATGGCATCCTGTTCTTCCGCCCCAAACATATCAAGAATCCGGTTCAGGGTCTTAACAGCACTGTTGGTGTGCAGGGTTCCTGCAACTAAGTGACCGGTTTGAGACGCTTTGAGGGCGATTTCCACCGTCTCTCTGTCCCGAATTTCTCCTACTAGCAGCATATCCGGGTCTTGTCGCAGAGCGCCTTTGAGAGCGCTCATAAACTTGAGGGTGTGCCTGCCGACTTCCCGGTGCTTGATCAAGGATTTTTTGCTTTCGTGTACAAATTCTACCGGGTCTTCGATCGTGATGATGTTGTAGGCTTTATTCTTATTGATGTAGTCGATCATCGCGGCCAACGTGGTAGACTTACCCGAACCTGTCGGGCCTGTCACCAAAATCAGCCCTTTGTGGTAGCCACATATTTTCCTAAATACCTCCGGCAGTTTCAATTCCTCCAATGTCATTATTTTGGCAGGAATTAGCCGCAGCACCATTGCCGGGCCGGCCAAGGAGTCCATGCAACTGATCCGAATGCGGACGAACCCGAAGTCGAAAGCGCCGTCAAAGTCTAGGGTTTTTTGGAAAATTTCAATTTCTTCATCGCTCATGCACTCCCGCAACCAGCCAAAAAATGTATCTAAATCTGTTGGTGGATAGCCGATGTCGGCAATCTCGCCCCGGGTGCGGAAGCGGGGAACTTCGTTTACTCCGAGGTGAAGGTCGGATACTCCTTCATCTTTGGCTCGGATTACTAGCTCTTTCAAACTCGGAACTCCGCCGCTGCTAGAAATCGGGTTTTTAGGTGTGGCGAAGGATTGCGGCGGCGGTGCTGGTGCTGGTGCTGGTGCGGGCGGCGGTGCGGGCGGCATTCCTGCTGCTCTGGGGGGCATCCCTGGAGCTGGAGGGCGGGGTATTCCTGGCAGTGGGGGAGCTCCGGGTACGGGCGGGCGAGGAGCTGGCGGATGCTGCTGTGTCATATGCGCTACCTTAAGTTGGTGAGAAGGCTGACTCGAACAGATGATTTGTGGAAGTTGGACAATGCCGAGCGCCCGAAGAGCGTCTCTTGCACAAAAGCTTAACTGTTCTCCTCAGTCTATCGCAAGATCAGTTTCAACTGGTGCAATACAAAGGAAATATTCTGCCAATAGGAGGATGCGCTCACTCTTTATCTACGACCAAATAGGGATTTTCCACATTTTTGGATAAATTTTTTAATGGAAAGAGTTTTCCGCACTCAAACAGTATAAATTCCTACTTCATCCAATTATTAAGGACTTAAACCGATGAATTCTGTCGATCGGGCTTTTACTCCAGCTCTGGAGTTGGCGGAGTCGATCCGCACCCTGGAAGTGTCGCCTTTAGAAATTGTCAATCTCTACTTGGAACGGATCGATCGATTAAACCCTGAGCTGGGCAGTTATTTTACAGTAACGGCCGAGCGGGCGATCGCCCTAGCTAAATCTCAAACCGAAAAACTAGCTGGATTAAACAAGCCACAGGAATTGCCACCTTTTTTCGGAGTGCCGATCGCCATTAAAGACTTGACACCAGTTACCGGCGTTCCCTGTACCTACGGCACTCAGGCTTTGCTGGGTAACATCTCTGCCTACGACGAGTCAGTAGTATGGCGGATCAAAGCAGCGGGATTTAACATTCTGGGCAAAACAGCCACCTCTCAAATTGGCTCATTACCTTACACCGAACCAGAAGGCTTCCCACCGGCGCGCAATCCCTGGAATTTAGACTATACGCCCGGAGGTTCCAGCGGAGGCTCAGCGGCCGCTGTAGCAGCGGGTTTGTGTGCGATCGCCCAAGGTTCAGACGGCGGCGGTTCGATTCGAGGCCCAGCTTCCTGCTGCGGTTTAGTGGGCATTAAACCGTCGCGGGGGCGAGTTTCCTGGGCACCTGTCGGAGATTACCTCAGCGGCATTTCGGCCAACGGCCCCCTGGCGCGCACAGTAGCTGACGCCGCCGCACTTTTGGACGTGATGTCAGGCTACACAACAGGCGATCCGTACTGGCTACCCGATTCTAATCCGACGTTTTTAGAGGCTTCCACTCAAGAGTTAGGCAAGCTACGAATTGCGTTTTCTACGACTATTTCCCCTGTGGGCGAGGCTGCGCCTATCTGTCAGCAAGCGGTACTCGAAACCGTCAAGTTACTGACAGATTTGGGTCATGATGTCGAACCTGGATGCCCGGATTTTACGGGTTTAATCGAACCGTTTATCGCAGTTTGGCAGTCGGGGGCGGCTGCAAGTGGCATTCCCGGCCCGGCCTTGGAACCGATGAATCGCTGGCTGTTAGAAAGAACTATTTCGGCTGGGGAATATTTGCGGGCGGTGAATCAAATGCAGGTGATTTCACGGCGGATTGTGGGATTCTTTGAAAAATTTGATGTGTTAGTTTTGCCAACTTATATGCACTCGCCAATCCGGGTTGGGGAGTGGGCGGATTTGAGTTTTGAAGAAACTTTGCAGCGCATTATTAATTGGGTAGCTCCTTGTCCGCCGTTTAATGCTAGCGGTTTGCCTGCGATCGCACTGCCTGCCATTTTAGATACCAACGGTTTGCCCGTGGGAATTCAAATTATCGGGCGGCCGGCGGCGGAAGCCACTTTAATTGCTTTAGCCGCGCAGATGGAAGCGGCGAAACCTTTCCCCGTTTTAGATTTTAAATAGGGAATAGCAAGGGAAAAAAGCACGTTTCCCTTTTTTAGGAGTATGCAAAATCAGGACTTATACGCGGGGAACTAGAAACCCGGTTTTTTTCATAAATTATTCGTCATTAAACCCATATTTTACCAAGAAACCGGGTTTCTCCCGCCCAGTCCTCCTTATTAAGAATTACGCTGTAAAATTTTGATAATACCTCTTTAGATTGATAGATATTTTGATTATTTCATTTTAAATATGGTAGCAGTTCGCTGCCAATATTTAGGGTGAAATTTATGTTAACTTCCGGCCCGATTACCGCTCCCGTTCCCGTTTTTCTACTTCTTTTAGCAATCATGCTACTCGCGCCGCTGTTATTTGAGCGCTTGCGACTGCCGGGAATAGTCGGTTTAATTATTGCTGGCGTAATTGTCGGGCCCAACGGTCTCAATTTGCTGCAACGGGACGCTACTATTGTTTTGTTAGGTACTGTAGGATTGCTGTTTTTGATGTTCCTAGCAGGACTGGAAACTAGCCTCGACGACCTCAAACTCAATGCAGACAAAGCTGTCATATTTGGACTGGCTACTTTTTCGTTGCCGATGATATTGGGGACGGGAGCCATGCTGCTGTTGGGATATAGCTGGCTGGCTTCAATTTTAATTGCTTCTTGTTTCGCTACGCACACGCTTTTAGCGCTGCCAATTCTCACAAAATTGGGATTGATGCGAACTCAGACTATTACTGCGACTTTGGGCGGGACTTTAATTACGAATGTGTTGGGACTGTTGGTGCTGGCAATTGTTGTCAAAGCTTACAAAGGAAATCTCACTCTCGATTTTTGGCTGGTTCTCATTCCCTCTCTTGCTATCTACACTTTTGCTACTTTGTGGGGAGTTCCCAAAATCGGTCGCTGGTTTTTTAAGAAATTCGGACACGACGAAAATGCCGAATTTATATTTGTATTGGCTACCCTATTTCTAGTTTCTTACGCAGCAGAACTAATTGAAATTGAGGCAATTATTGGTGCATTTTTATCGGGAATTGCCATTACTCAAATTATTCCCAAAATGAGTCCGCTGATGAATCGGATTGAGTTTATTGGCAATACGTTGTTTGTGCCGTTTTTTCTGATTTCTGTGGGGATGTTAATTGACCCGCTAATTTTGGTAAAGCAGCCGAAGTCTTTGGGGGTGGCGGCGGTGATGATTTTAGCAGAGGTGGTGAGCAAGTTTTTGGCAGCTTGGCTACCGGGCAAATTATTTCGTTTTGAGTTTCCCAACATTATGGTAATGTTCGGCCTTTCTGGTGCTCAAGCTGCTTCTACTTTGGCTGCGATTACGGTTGCTTTTGAGATTAAATTGGTCGATCGCGTAACGGTGAACGGGATCATTGCCATGATTTTAGTAACTTGTGTTGCTTCTCCTTGGATTGTATCTCGGTGGGGTCAACAAATGCAGCAGCCGGGGTCGAGTTTGCCGGCGGCTAGTTCGGGAAAGAATTCATGGGGAGATCGAGTTTTAGTGCCTGTTGCTAATCCGAATACGGAAGATAATTTGCTGCGTTTGGCTTTGATATTAGCAAAAAGATATCAGGGAACTTTGCTGCCCCTGCATATTTTGTCCGATCGCGGGGAAGCAATTTCTCCGGCAGATAAAATGCAGCAAACTCAACTTTTGACGGCTGCGGAAACTGTGGCCCATGCGGCTGCTTGTGCGGTTGAACCGATCGCGAGGATAGATGATGCGATCGATCGCGGAATTCTGCGGAGTGCAACCGAACGCGAGGCTAGTTTAATAGTTTGCGGTTGGAAGGGATTTTCCACGACTCGCGACAATTTTTTTGGCACCATCATTGACAATGTGGTAAGGCGATCGCCCGTACCCGTACTGATTGCTCGATTTCCCGATCCTCTCCAGAATACAGCCAGAGTTATTTTGGCGGTAACTGACAGCGAGTTGACTCGGTTTGGATTTCCGGAAACTGTGGATATTGCTAAGAGTTTGGCAGAGGAACTTAAGGCGACTTTGCAAGTGGTGTTGGTGACGACACAACGGGAAAAAAGCAACAAAAGTGCGGCGGAGGTGGAAATTCTTTCTGAGATACCAGTAAATCGGGTGCGGGGAAATTTTACCAAGCTAGTTTCGCAGAATTTGTTAGAACACGATTTGCTGATTTTAACAACACTTTCTCAGCAACAGAAATTGTGGGAAAAACCGGGAACTCTCAAAGAACCGGAAGCTATCGCCCGGGTTCACCCAGATATTTCGATGCTTGTTGTTTATTTTCCTGTATCTTGAGGAAGACTTTAACCGCAGAGGATGTTATGAATCTGCATTCATCTGCGGTTAATGTTTGACGACTAAAGCCAAGTGGCAAATTAAACAAAGGTATGTAGTTGCGCTTGTGCGCTCTTAGCTTAGGAAAGAGCCCACAAGGGCAACTACATACCTAAAATTTAGCCCCCTATTTGTGACCATTTTGTAAGTCTTATATTTAATCCTAATCCAACGGAATTGCTAGCAAAATTTCCGCACCTTGGCGCGGTTCGGGAATACACTAGATCGCTCTTTTCACTCGCGAAGTTTGTATTTTTTGGAAGGTCGATTAAAAAATCCTTCAATCGATCATCATTAGCAGCCGCACAAGAAGTGCACTTAGGTACGGAATGTGCGATCGGCAAGTAAATATGCGTAGAGGCCTTGACGATCGCACCCCGATGCAGGCAATTTCTCGGCATCTAGGACAATTTCTCGGTATCTGGGAGAATTTTGAGAATATGGTGATCTATCCTCTCTAGTTCAATAAGGTAAAAATGAGCATCAGACCAAATTTCAGATGGTTTTCTTCAGTGGCGAGTGTTTTGGGTTCGATTTCGATTAATCCTTTCAGCGACACGACATCTCCTGTAAAAGCTGCAGAAACGGTTGTTGTCCGCAAAGGTATTTTAGAATCGTCAATATCGGTTGCGGATTTGCGCGAACTCGCAGAAACAGGAAAAGTCCCCGCCAGACTGCAAGCTTATGCCAATCTCCTGTCTGACGAACAGCGCAGTAAAATCTTTCGGGCGCTGCAAGCGAAAATTCCCCTAAATGTAGTCGGCCTGAGCAACTTGCTAAATACGGGCATCGGCACTGGCATCCTGACGGATTTGACTACAGTGATACCCAGGCGCGACGGTGGGGGTGTGGAAGCGCTGCGATCGGCTCTGCTGCTGGGAGCAAACGCGCCGGAAGGCTTATCGGTATTGAGTTTTATTGAATCTTATCCGAGCTCGCGGGTCGTGGTGGATCTCGATCGAGCTTTCACAGTTTTGGGAAATATGAACGCAAGTTTTTGGCAAACTCAGCGCTTTATGGAGGCGATCGCACCTCAGTTAGCACCGGTTAAACCCGCGTTTAACCTGCCTTTCGATCCAACCCAGCCCGGCCCTAATTCGGTGCAGGTACGGGCGCTAGATTTGAACGATAGCGCCCGCAATCGACATATTCCGGTTGATGTGTACTGGTCAGAAGCTGCGACAGCCGACAAACCGACGATCGTCTTTTCTCACGGGTTGGGTTCCGTCCGCACGGATTTGCGCTACTTAGCCGAGCATTTGGCGTCTCACGGCTATGTAGTAGCAGCTTTAGAACATCCGGGCAGCAACGAGACGAATACCAATGCTGCGATGGCGGGGAAGTGTCCCTTGCTAGCTCCTCAAGAGTTTTTAGACCGTCCCAAAGACATCAGTTTTGTACTCGACGAACTGACAAAATTGAACCAAACTGATGATAATTTGCAGGGAAAAATCGCGATCGACCCAGCCGTAATAATTGGCTATTCCTTCGGCGGCGCTACAGCCTTGTCCTTGGCCGGCGCCGAACTGCAATTGAGCGGACTCAAACAAAGGTGTCAGGGGGATTTGATTGGGTTCAGCTTGGGTGAAGGCATTCAGTGCGCGGCGGCCGGATTGCCCGAAGAACGGTATCAATTGCGGGATGCGAGGATTAAAAGGGCGATCGCCATGAATCCGATCGCATCATTACTATTTGGAGAAACTGGTTTAAGTGCAATTCAAATTCCTACCTTAATAGTAGCATCTTCAGCAGACAAAACAACTCCCGCCTTAGCCGAACAAATTGCCGGCTTTCCGAAAATTCCATCTCCTAAATGGCTAGTCGGTTTTGTAGGAGGAACCCACTTAAGCGTCAAAGATCCCAGTACAACTTTACACCAAGTTCGGAGGCCGAGCACAGTAATTACCGGCGATGAAGTTGTCGGCGACCAAGCTGTTAGCATACGCAATTATATTAAAGCTGTAAGTTTGGCTACCGTCGCTCAACTGACTGCTGAAGCTGACAAATATGCAGTCTTTCTAACACCAGAATACGCGCAATTTGCTTCTACATCGGCAATCCCGGTGCGGCTAGTAACAGAAATTTCCCCGGAAATTCATACAGTAGTGCAAACTTTTATTCAAGGGAATAAGTAGTAATTAGTCATTAGTCGTTAAGTAGGTAAGCGCCAAAAAACCATAGTATTTTTTTGAGTTCTCGACCCAGAACATAATTATGTAGGCTTCGCAGTCCGAACCTTACCACTATTAGTTATTAGCTAATAATCTGATGTCCGCTCGAACACCTATAATAAAGGTGTTTGTAGTGGTAGTTCGAGGGGACATCATATTGCGACTAGCAGGCTTTCCTGTTGGAGGCGACGCCCCTTACCCCCCAGGGCTCGATTTTCTTCTTAAGCTGTTTCTGATATATTTTGTCCGTGCAAGGGCAAAATATAACAAAGCGCTTTCACAAACTCTACTCCCAAACTGCGATGCCTAAAAAAAATCTTATCCCGCTATTGCTTCTGTTGGCAGCCCTGTTTACCCTTTACGGTGACACTTTAACTTTTCTCCCCAAACCTGTAAGAGATACTAGCGTGGCAAGCCGAAAGTTCTTCGTCGGGTTGTGGCCGAATTGGTTGAGGCCGAGAGATTTCAACGAGAAAAGGCAACAGGATATTGATAAATTGCAAAAAAGTCCTAGTCCCAGTCGATAGTTTTGAGCTACCAGCGAGAAACCCGGTTTCTCTAACAATACTTAGCCATTTTCTTGTAGGTTGGGTTAAGCGAAGCACAATCAAACATGACGATTTGAGATTGTAGATTTTAGATTTTTCCTCCAATCTCAAATCGATTAAACTTGAGATTTTAGATTTTCCTCAAAGCAGTAAGGTGTGCATTGCACACCCTACAGATAGAGGCTATGCCTCCAGGACTGTTTTAGATTGGTCTTCCCATCTAAAATCTAAAATCTAAAATCTAAAATTGACTAAGCCTGCTTTTTCAACCAGCTAAACATAGCTCGCAAATCTTTACCAACTTCTTCAATAGGATGTTCTGCTTCCTGACGGCGCATGGAGGTAAAGCCCGGTTTGCCGGCTTGGTTTTCGAGAACGAATTCGCGGGCAAATTGGCCGGATTGAATTTCGCTGAGAATTTTACGCATTTCGGCGCGGGTTTGATCCGTGACGATGCGGGGGCCGCGAGTTAAATCGCCGTATTCTGCGGTATTGGAGATGCTGTCGCGCATTTTGGCGAGGCCTCCTTCTACTACTAAGTCAACGATAAGTTTAACTTCGTGCAAACATTCAAAATAAGCTAATTCCGGTTGGTATCCGGCGTTAACTAAAGTTTCAAATCCAGCTTTAATTAATGCGCTCAAACCGCCGCACAAAACTACTTGTTCGCCAAAAAGATCCGTTTCTGTTTCTTCGCGGAAAGTGGTTTCCAGGATGCCGGCTCTGGTGCCGCCGATACCTTTAGCATAGGCCATTGCCCGATCGCGCGCTTGACCGGAAGCATCTTGATATACTGCAAACAAACTCGGAACGCCTTCCCCTTGTTCGTAAGTCCGCCGCACCAAGTGTCCGGGGCCTTTGGGGGCAACCATTACTACGTCTACATTGGCAGGGGGAACAACTTGGCCGAAGTGAATGTTAAAACCGTGAGCAAATGCTAAAACATTTCCTTCGGAAAGGTTCGGTTCAATTTGTTCTGTGTAAATAGTTTTTTGAACTTCATCGGGCAATAAAATCATGATGAAGTCAGCGGCGGCGGCTGCTTTGTCTACCGGGTGAACTGTTAAACCCGCGTCGGTTGCTTTGGCGGCAGATTTGCTACCGGGATACAAACCGACAACGACATTCATGCCACTGTCTTTGAGGTTGAGGGCGTGGGCGTGTCCTTGGGAACCGTAGCCGATGATGGCAATCGTTTTGTTGGCTAAGAGGTCTAGGTTCGCGTCGGTGTCGTAATACATACGGGCCATAATGCTTGTCTCCTGAGATGCAAATTGGGTGATTGACTGCAAAACTCTCATTTTATCAATGTAGGGTACTTTTTTTGCAGAAATTTTCAGGTTAAGATTTGGGGGAGGGAAAATTCAGGGCGATCGCGCTGAATTTCCCAGGGTTTCTCGCCGTGTCTGCGATCGTCAAATATAATTGTCAATAGCGTGCTGTGCATTTGAAAAAACCTCACATCTTGCACGATTCTCAAGAACAGGCAAGATGCCTGTTCCACAAAGAGTAAATTTTTTTGTGGAACAGGCATCTTGCCTGTTCATAAAAAGCTTATTTAAAATAGTGCAACATCTCAGAAAAACAAAACTAACTAACTTTATTCAGATGAAAATAAAAGCAATACATCATGTGGCGATTATTTGCTCGGATTACGAAGCCTCGAAAAAATTTTATGTAGAAGTATTGGGATGTTCCATTATCAAAGAAACTTTCCGAACCGAGAGGAATTCTTACAAACTAGATTTGCGAGTCGGAAACGGCGACACCATTGAGCTTTTTTCATTTCCCCACCCTCCTGAAAGAGTTAACAGTCCTGAAGCGTGCGGTTTGAGACATTTAGCTTTTGCAGTTGAGGACATAGAAGCATCAGTTGCTTACTTAAAATCTCAACGAGTAGAAGTAGAAAATATTCGCCTTGACGAGATTACCGAAAAACGATTTACATTTTTCAGAGATCCCGACAACTTACCGTTAGAAATTTATGAGATTTAGACCCACATCCCCATTTTAAAAAGCTTAGCAGAGAAGAGCAACAATGGACTCTATCATCAGAAACATAATCACGCTCGGATTGCCTACTTTAATGCTATTAATAGCGAGAGTAGCGACAGGTAAAACAGGTGACGCAGCCACTTGGTCGGCTTTGAGGAAAATCGGTGGTTCCTTTGGTATGCTAATCGGTTTAGGTGTGTTGGTGTTTGTAGGATTTGTTGCCAATTATTTTAGTTATTTTGTGGTAGATAGCTTGCTGGTGAGATTTTATCAAAAGCGGCGAGAGTTGGAACAGCCAGAAGAACTGGTAAGAGAAGTTGATAAATTGCCTATTACCAACGACCTTAAAATTAAGCTGAAATGGGCGTTACTGCACAGCAATAACCAAATTATTAGCTTGAAGCACGTAATTTTAAAATGGTTTATGCTTGCAGCAATTGTAAATGCACTCTTGTCAATAACAGGTTACTTGGGAGAATTTAACCTATTTTTTGAGTTAAGTTCTCATTTTAAACTACAATATCTGTTGGCTGGGTTACCAATTTTTATCTTCTTCGCTCTCGTGCGATCAAAAAAAATATGGTTGCTGGTGAGCGCATTTTGTATTATCCTTAACTTGGCGGAAATTGTTCCTTGGTATTTACCAGCGCCAGCCTTTGCGGGAGAGACTCCCGGACAAAACTTGCGGATTTTGCATTCAAATGTTTTAACGAATAACCGACGCTATTCAGACGTGATATCGCTGGTTAAAACAGAACAACCTGATATCGCGGTTTTTGTAGAAGTGAGCACAGTTTGGGCAAAAGAGTTAGCCGTCTTAAGCGAGATTTTTCCTTACTCTTCCAACCTGCAAGAATCCGAGAGATTTGGCAGTGCAATATACAGCAAGCTGCCTTTAGAAAATACTTCTGTTAAAGCCTTTTCAAAGCAAAGAAAGAGCTTGTTTGCAGATGTGAAATTTCAAGGTAAAATCATTTCTCTGATTCTTGTTCATCCGACTGTACCGATAAAACAGCAGAATTTTATCGATCGCAATAAACAGCTAGCAGGCATCGGCGAGTATGCAGCCCAAGTAAAAAATCCGCTGATTGTGGTTGGAGACTTCAATACCACAATGTGGTCGCCGTTCTACAAAAATATGGTAAAAACCGGAAATTTGCGAAATGCGCGATCGGGGTTTGGCATTTTACCGACTTGGCCGACTTTTATGCCCCTAGCTTATATTCCGATCGATCACTTTCTAGTCAGCAAAGAAATTGGTGTTTTAAAGATTCGTACTGGCCGCAATGTCGGTTCGGATCATTTGCCGTTAATTACAGATTTAGTCATTTGAAGGCAGGATTCGATATTTTCTAACAAATTATTGATTAACTGTATCTGATATTGCTGAATATTTGTCTGTAGCGGCTCTTTGCTGTCTTGAAAACAGATAACTTTTCCGGCGATTTCCTTGTAGTGTTGCAGCATGGAAAAAGTATCGGTGCTGAAGCGGGCGAGATAGTTTTTAGCAGCCTCGCTGCAAATTTCCCTTACTTGATTTAGATATGCTTCTGACGATTCAGGCGGCTTTTCATAGCCAGTTCTTTTATTCAAAATATAGCTAGCACCGCCGACAACTGCGGCTCCCACAGGCCCGCCCAACAGCCAACCTAAGCCGGTTGCGATCGCCACGGGAGCCACTTCGCCCTCGATCGACTTTTGAGCTGGAGGTGGCGGCGGCTCTGGTAAGGTGACTTGTGGGGATGGAGGAAACGAAATCAAAAGTGCGATCGGCTGTTCTTTCTCAAAGAATTCGCAAGCTTTATTTACCCATTCTGCGATCGTTTGCTGCTGATGTAACGCCTCTCGCTGAAATTTTAGCTTCCACGCATCAAAACTTCCTTCCTGAAGCGACAGCGCCATTTCCGATTGATACCGCTGCAAAAGTGTGGGCTGGTAAAGCCAACTCTCGAAGTCAGAAACGCTGGCTAAAAACCCTTTTGATATCAGTTTTTCAGCTTTTTGTTTAATTTCAATTTTGTCTTTGTGCTTTTTTTGAGCTGCGGCTATTTCTGCAGCGACAGTTTCAGCTTTGGCTCGGAGAGATTGGCAAATTTTAGTAGCTATAGCTTCTATTCTGGGCAACTTAACTGCTAGTTGTTCCTGTTGAGCTGCCACAATACTTTGCAAAGCCGATTCAAACGTGGCAATTCCTGTAGTTTGGGCGGCAGCCACATCTCCTTTCAACCTCGCCCTCAAAGCCGGCAAAGCATCGACGCGGTAGATATTGCTGATATTGTTCGGCAAGTTCGAGCGAAAACTTTCGGCAACAAACAACAAGCGATTGTAAACTTGTTTTTGTTCGTCTGGTTCGAGTAGATTGAGAAAATTGGCAACAAAGACTACAGTGTTGATGTGGCGATCGCTCAACCAATCTCTTAAGTTCTCGCGTTCCCCTAAAGTCATCAATTTGCGAGCATCTAAAACCTGCACAACCAAATCAGCAGTTAGCAATTTATCCCGAACCAAATTATCCTGTTCTTCCCGATCGTTGGTTCCCGGCAAATCTAGCAATTCCACACCTGTTTTCAGGAAAGGGTGGGGACAGTAAACATTAACAGCGGCCACATCATCCCGCATTTGTCTGGCGTCGTCAAGGATGGCGTAGCGTTTCAAAACATCAGTCCCCGGTTCGCTAACTTCCGTGCCGTCTTTCAGGGTAATTTTGGCGCGCAATTCCTCGCCGTAGTTGACATAAATGGCAGCACCTGTAGTGGGCACTAGGTCGATCGGCAAAGCCCGATTTCCCAGCAAAGCATTGAGCAAAGTTGACTTGCCGTAATTAAACGGGCCAAAGACAGCAATTTGAAAAGTTGGTTTGGCGAGATAGTCGCAGATTGAGGTGGTATCTCGATACAGTTGGGAGTTTTTGTCAAGTTCGAGAATACCCAGTGCTGATTTGAGATTGTGGGTCAGGTTTTGATAAATTTCGGGTTGTTGCATATTGCTGTTTTATTTCATTTAGCGGATGCTAGGAAACCTTGATATAGCGATTCAATACTCTGCGACTCGGCAGAAACATCAGCCTCCAATTTTTTCAACCGCTCAGATTCAGCCTGACAATTAATCTCGCGAGATTCCTTTTGTTCCAGCAAATTATCTAACTCAGCTTTCCGAGAATTAATATCCGCATTCATGCGATCGCCCACTTCCCGCCCGTAAACATCAAAACACTCTTTAACAGCATCGTGAATCGGCTGCCACTGCTCTTGAGCCACCTGCGGCAGATATTTCACCAGCTCTTTTTTCGCCGCTTTTACCAACTGTTTGCGAGCTCCGTCTGCTTGCAAAACCCCAACACCGATTCCCAATAAAGCCAATGACAGCGGTCCCAAAACAACCCCCGTCAAACTAGCAAAAATCGTACTGACGCTCAACACAGTGATTAAATTAAGCAGGATATTTTTCCAATCAAAACCCGCTCCTGCCATTGCTACGCCCGCCAGATTTCCGGTCGTTAACGAGAACAATCCCATCGCCCATTTTGCCCAAGCGGGCGAGTTATCTTCGGTTGAGTTGCTGACTGCTGCTGGTATTTTTTGCCCAGTCAGTTTTTCTGTAATTTTTTCAGTCACTTTCGTGTAAGAGGCTCCGTAATTGGCCGCACTTTTCGATAGCTGTGAAAAGGCTGAATTCATCTCTTGTTCTGCTGTGAGAGTCCAAGCTGCTAATTTGTCGTTGATGTACTGCTCTAATGCTCGTTTGAGCGATGCTTCAAAGGCTTCTCGCTTGCCTTGGCTGAAGAAATCCAGAAAATTCAGATCCGGTTGATACCGCAAAAAATCTGTTTCAAAGGTATTTTCTAAGTTAAGAACGTAGGCGCGGAAAAAATCTGCGATCGCCCGCGATTTACTATCTCTAACTTCGATAATTTCCTGTTGAAATTCATCGCGAATTTGAGTCAGTTTTTTAAACTCTGGCTCAACAGAATTAATCTTTTCCTTCAACTCATTGACATCGCGAGCGAGTAATGGTATTCTTCGCCCAACAGCTTCGCGGACGCGAGCAGAAATTTGACGCGCCAAAGTCCTCGCCGGACGCAATTCCGAAATCGCCCTTTCCTGCGTCAAAAACGTATTCAGTGCCGCCATAAACTCGGGAAAACCAGTTCCTGTCAAATCCGCATCCGGGTTTTTGAGCCGCAACCTGAGCGCTTTAAGTGAGGTAATTGCAAACACTCGCTCGTCGTAAATATCGTGTCCTTCTGTTAAACAATATTCACCTAAATTAGCTTGAAAAACCCGCCGCAGTTTCCCTTCTGCTTCTGCCAATTCTTCAGGATCGTCCGGGTCAATCAAACTTTCCCGCACCTGATCCCAAGCATTTATCAGAAAGAAAACGCTCAATCCGCGATTTTTGATGTAATTTTCTAGATACCGTCTTTCGCCCATTGTGCAAGGCTGAGTTGCCCTGAGTACAAACAAAATAGCGTGGCAGTTGTTGATGTAACCGAGAGATAATTCGTTGCGGGCTTCTGTATCGTTCAGTCCGGGGCTGTCTACTATTTCTATGCCTTTTTCCAGCAAAGGTAAGGGATATTCTACTACGGCGCAGTCGATATCTGGAAATGCTGGTTTCTTTTCTGATTCTAGGCGTTTAGCCTCAGCGGGGTCAATTGTGTAGTTCTGTTTGAAACTTTTAAAATCGAGCTGTTTGGGGCTTTTGCCGTCATTGAAATAAACGGTAACATTTTTTTCGGAACCGTAGCGCAAAATCGTCAGCAAAGCTGTACAGGGATTTACATCGCTGGGCAGTAAGTTTTCGCCGATTAAGGCATTGAGAAAAGTGCTTTTTCCGCGTTTCATGTCGCCTAACACTAGCAGCCGAAAAACTCCTTGGCGCAAGTTTTTACTGGCGACATCAATGTCAGCGTTGTCTGTTTCTAAACCTAGTTTTCCCGATGCTTCTCCTCCTGCTAATTCTGATTGATTGATGGCTGTGGCGATGTTGCTGAGGCGATCGGCAATTTCTCGGCGGACTGCGGCTACTCGCTCTAAATCGTTGAGAAAGTTGCTAGTTTCTACTTTAAGGCTCATGGCTGTTTCCTGATAGTTTTCTGCTTGGGATTTTCAACTTCTGTCTTCTTCAACAAACATTTTGTAAGCAATGAAAGCAATCCCTCCAACCATTAGCGCAGTTGCCAGCCAAGATGCTATGCGAACTACAACGACAACAGCAATGACAATGCCTGTAAATTGAGCGACGGCTAGGATTTTTCGGCGCCACTGTTTGAGTTTGCCGTTAACTTGGCTGTCTGGTTCTTTGTACTTGCTCGTTAGATATTCGGGTACTGAGCGGTCGATTTCGGCTTCTAGTTCGTGGAGCAGACTTTCTTGTTCGCGCTTCCGCAGTTCTTGTTCTTTGTGCCGGAGTTCTCTTGTTTTTTTGTCAGGAGAATTCATGAATTTTACCCTATTTCCCGCTGGAAAAATGTGTTATTGATTGTCCATGTTGCGGAACGATATTTTTTTTACAACTGTAACTCACATTTCCTGCCTCGTCGAGAGATGTTAAGAAATGTTAAAGAGGGCGATTCCCTACGGGATAGCTACGCTTCACGACTCATTAAGCCGATCGCCCTACGCCCTAGACTAGCTGCTGCAAATCATCAATATCCTTCGGGCCCGATAGTAGTGCGATCGCACTCAGCTTCCGACAAATCAACCAAGCGCGATCGAAATAAGTTGCAGCCCGCTAATTGAGCTTTGGTTAACTTTGCTTTCTCCAAATTAGCTCGGCTCAAATCGGCATATCTCAAATCCGCATTCCTCAAATCTGCATTGTACAAATCCGCACCTTGCAAATTCGCTTTCTGCAAATTGGCACCTTGTAAATTGGCGTGGCGCAAATTTGCTCGGGATAAATTTGCTCTGGATAAATTTGCTTCCGACAAGTTGGCCAGATAAAGTTGAATGTCGCCCAACTCAGCATCTTGCAAATCAGTTTTATAAAGATTGGCTTCAGTCAAATTTCCGTAGGGCAAATAAGCTCGCCTCAGAACGCTACCAGAAAGATTTATTTCTGCCAAATCGGCTTGAAACAAGTTATCTTCACTTAAGTCAACCGCGCTAAAGTTTCGCTTGCCCTCAGCATACTGAGCGAGCAATTCCTCAGCGCTTAGCTTTTGCATTTTCATCCATTTATGAGGACAGCTATTGCAGCCAATCCATAACAGTAATTAATGGGTATTAATTTGTGTATTTATACTTAGGCATTGTTTTATGTTAAGCTTGTGTAACAACGATCTCATTTTTTCTAAGATTTTTTTTATATTTGTAAATTTCTGCCTTGCTCGACCAGTAAACGCTTAGTAATGTCAAGATCGATCGAGAAACCAAAGCGAATCCTCTACTGAAATATGCCAGAACTTCCTCTCTCCATTGCTCAGCACTACCACGAACGGACAAAATACGACCCTGAAACCATTGCCGCCAAAAGCAAACAGCTCGATTGGACAGAGCAACCTGTGCCTTTCAAAGAATATAAAATTGGAGCGTATTTTGACCTCAAGCCTTATCTAAAAGACCCCTCGGAGGATGCCGATGCCGATCCCGATGCCGCTTGGTGGCATCGGTTATCTAGCTTGTTGCTGTGCAGCTACGGGTTGACGGCGAAAGTGCAGACGGTAGACGACAGCTACCTGTATTTGCGATCTGCACCGTCGGCGGGTGGACTCTACCCAGCAGAGGTTTATTTAATCTCCCGCGGCACTGCCCAGTTGCCGGCCGGACTCTACAACTATCAGTGCAGAACTCATTCACTTGTTCATTTTTGGGACAGTCAAGTTTGGCCATCATTGCAAGCAGCTTGTTTCCAGTCGCCAGCGCTAGAAAATACCCAATTGGCGATCGCCATTACCACTGTTTTTTTCCGTTCTTCTTGGCGTTACGAAGACCGAGCTTATCGGCGAATTTTTCTAGACACCGGCCATTTATTGAGTAATATCGAGTTAGCTTGCGCCGTCAACGATTACCGACCTCACCTGATTGGAGGATTCGCCGACGAAGCTGTCAATGAATTACTGTACATCGACTCGGAGCAAGAAGGAGCGATTTGTGTACTTGCTTTAGCCGACTTGCTAGATATTGACCAAAACTTGCCTAAATTTAAAACCGCTTTGCCCGGAAACACCACGACAGATTACCCGCAAATTTCCGAAGGTCAACTGTTAAGATACCTCCACAAAGCGACGCATTTAGAATCCGATCCCACCGGAGCAGACGGCTGGAAACTTGATGAAACTGAAGGGGAATTAGAGGATAAATACAACTTTCCCTTTTGTACTAAGGTTTCGACGGTCACTCCTTCGATTCCTTGGGGAGTGAACCTGGAAACGTTAGAAAACACTATGCTCAAAAGGCGTTCTACCCGTGCTTATACAGGTGCTTCTTTGAGCTTGGGCGAACTGCTAGCTATGCTCGATTTTACTTACCAGCCCCAGCACTATATCGACCAAGGATTAGACGGTTCTCCAGACTATTTCGATCTAAGTTTGATCGAGACTTTTATTGCTGTTTCGGGAGTGAATGGGTTAGAAGAAGGCTGTTACTATTACGCTCCGAAAGCTCAAGAATTGCGGCAAATTCGGTTTAAAAATTTCCGCAGGGAGTTGCATTTTTTGTGCTTGGGGCAAGACTTGGGCAGAGATGCGGGGGCGCTGTTATTTCACACGGCGGATTTGAACAGGGCTGTAGCAAAATATGGCGATCGAGTTTACCGCTATTTGCACATGGACGCGGGTCATTTGGGCCAGCGGTTGAATTTAGCAGCTATGCAACTGCGTTTGGGTGTCAGCGGTATCGCAGGCTTTTTTGACGATCGCGTCAATGACGTTCTCGGTATTCCTGCGGGTGAAGCTGTACTTTATATTACAAGTCTGGGAAGACCTCGATCGTGAGAATGACTCATCAGTCAGCATTAGTCAGAAGGCAGAAGGTATCCTAAAAAAACCAACTCTGCTCGCGAAGCCGCTGCCACGCTTTGCGAATATGTTGAGGCTTAAATAGTTCGCTCTTGCGAATGTTCCATTCGCGTACCAGTTCGATCGCTCTTTCGCAATCCTCTGCTGCTTCCCTATTTTCCCTAGCAACCCAGTGAACAGTTGCCAACAGTTCCATTCCGTAAGGAGTTTCAAAACCATTAATTAACCCGCTCACACGCTCTAGTCTAACATTAGCATCAGCAGCATTTTGTAAAAAATCCCGCGCGGCTATTTTACCTTCAGACAACACATAGATTTGTGCCTCACTACTCCTGTCTCCATAACCTCGAATATAATGCCCTTCCAGCTTCTGTAAAACATGATTGAGATTATTTGCATAAGGCCCGTACTTTTCTTTCACATACTGCAATTTTAGTGGTTCACCTGCTACCTGAAGAAAATAAGCTAGCTTTTGAATTTCCAGCATTGTCAAGCGATAGCCAGGAATTCCGTACAATTCGAGCAAGCTAATAAATAAGGCACGAGCGCGATTCATTTGGGGTTTTTCGGTAGCAATCCGCATCGAATCAGCTTGCGGAGTAGCCTGCGGTTCAAACAGCAAAACTTGCACGTTTGGCAGTTCCGAAAAAGCTGATTCAATTAGCGGTTTGACTGTCTTCCAAGACAAGCCACCATTCCCGCAGCCTAGCGGAGGAACGGCAATAGAAGTGATGCCTAATTGCTTTACTTCCTGAATCAAAGCTTTTAGTCCAGTTTGAATATCTTCGATTTTTGATTTTCCTCTCCAGTGACGTTTAGTCGGAAAATTAATAATGTATCGGGGATTAAATAGATTGCCAGAAGATACTACAAACATTCTGCCCGGCTGCACTTCACCGGCGCGACAAGCCTTTTCATATTGGCGGAAGTTTTCGGGATAAGCCTGCTTGAACTGCAAGGCAATTCCTTTGCCCATAATTCCCACACAATTAACTGTGTTCACTAAGGCTTCTGCATTTGCTTCTAAAAGGTTGCCTTCCTTGATTTCAATCACTTTTACTTCCAGGTTTTTATTTATTCTAATAATACCAATTATTCTGCACTATTACGGAGGGTTTATGCGTAAAATTTTGTAAAATATTTTCTGTTTTTGCTTTAATTGTAGAATTGATGACGCCGATTTCTGTGATTAACTCCCAAGGGAAAAAGTTTCTAACTAAAAACTCGGCTTGACGCCTGCGTTTCCGGTCGTTGTCTTCATTTGTATCAAACCAATAACGAGATTCCATAACATCCCAGTCGATCGCACCTAGATAGTTTAGATCGTCAAAAAAATCGGTGAATCCCATGACTGCATGACCGTCCGTAAAAACAAACTCTAAACCTCTAGCATCTATATCTTCTACATCAGAAACTAGGTGAATAAGTGCTGCTTGACCTTGAGTATAGTTTGGTACATTGCCCTGATTAATGGTGTATAACATCGGAGATCGCGGTGCAAAATAAAAGGGAACATAATCGTGCAGTACGCCACCTGCACCGCAGGGAACACGGATTCTAGCGCGACGATCTTGGATCTTTTCGTAGGCGATATTAGTGTAGTTAGTTCCTGTCTCAACCATAACGTTGTAAGCTAACAATCCACCTTCAGAAATAATAGATTCTAGATTGTCAATGGGGGTGATGTGGTAGATAGGTAATGGCACTGCTGTTATCTGTTGGCTGTTTCAGGTTTAACACATAATTATAATATCTGCTTGGCAGTTAAAGATAAACAATCTTTTACCATTGCTATTTCCCAATGCAAAACCTGCTAAATATTCTGTCGAGCACTGATTCTGTCACTTCTTCGCCCGTAACTTCCCCCAATGCTTGAATTGCACCGCGCAAATCTATTGTCCAGAAATCTAAAGGCAATTTGTTGCTAATAGTATCCGTGCACTGTTCCAGAGAAATTTTAGCTTTGGTTAAGGCTGCTGCTTGCCGCTGGTTGATTGCTAAATCTGAGTTGGCTGCTTGCAAATTCCCCCCCCTGACGGCATCTAAAATTGCTGTTTCTAAGTCTTCTATGCCTCGATCGAGGGCTGCTGCTGCGGTAACTATACGGTGAGTTTCAGAGGAAAAAGGTAGTTCAGGGATGGTGTTTACTAGGTCGATTTTGTTGATAATTATAATTAGCTGGCGGTGCTTTACTTGTTCGTAAATTTCCAAATCTTCCTCTGTCCAGCCAGATTCCGCGTCAATTGTCAACAACACTAAATCGGCTTGTTTTGCTGCTGCGCGCGATCGCTCAACACCAATTTTTTCTACCTTGTCTTCGGTTTCTCGAATTCCCGCAGTATCGAGCACCTGCACCGGAATTCCGCCCACAACTAGCTGCGATTCTACCACATCCCGCGTCGTACCGGGCAAATCCGTGACGATCGCCCGATCGCTCTTACTCCACGCATTCAACAAACTCGATTTTCCCACATTCGGCCGCCCAACAATCGCTACTTTCAAACCGGTTCTCAACAATTCGCCGCGATCTGCCGTCGCCAAAATAGTTGACAATTCCTCCAAAATATGATTTATTTCCAAACAAGTTTTAGCTTCATCTAAAGGCGGCAAATCTTCCTCAAAATCAATTCTCGCCTCAATTTCTGCCAGCACGTCCAAACAAGTTGCTCTCAGTTGGCGAATTGGCTGCGCTAATTTTCCCTGCAAACCAGCCAAAGCACTTTGTGCAGCAGCAGGCGATTTTGCTCCCACCAAATCTGAGATACTTTCAGCTTGAGTTAAATCGAGCCTCCCGTTCAAAAAAGCCCGCAGCGAAAACTCTCCCGGCTGCGCCAATCTCGCCCCATTTTCCAAACACAACTGCAAGACTTGCTGCACGGCCATAATACCGCCGTGACAGTGAAATTCCACCACATCTTCGCGAGTAAAAGAACGCGGTGCTTTCATGATTAGCAGCAAAGCTTCATCGACTAATTCTTGAGTTTTGGGGCGGCGGATGTGACCGTAAAGAATGCGGTGAGACTCCCAGATTTGCCCTCCTGGGGCGCGAAACAGAGTTTCGGCAATTTTTAAGGCTGCGGAACCGGAAACTCGCACAATGCCGACGCTGCCTTGTTGGGGAACTATGGCAGTGGCGATCGCTGCGATCGTTCCTCCTTTTGTTAGTGATTCAGACATTTTTATTATTCACACATTCAAAACTTTTCTCAATCTCCTGTTTTTGAGTATCAGGCAATTGCTTCTATGTCTTCGAGAGGAGAAATCTCGGGTTCCTCAGTCAAAAAATTAAAATAGCCACCAGGAAAGGGCAAGCTGCCCGAGTTTCCGGGTCGAAGGGTAGGGGATATTTGGTAATATTTTTCCTAAGCTCCGTAATTGCTCGTCGCCTGCCAGAGGTAAGATAACTTGAATTATGGATTCAACCAGTTGTACCTTCATTTGACTGACCTCCTGATTAATTGTTAAATTATACATATCTCATTGACAGAATAAACAATTTCAGCAATTTTTTTGTAAGATCTTAGAAGAGCGTCGCCGCCAAGCTTGACTTGGGTAGCCAATCCCATCGCCCGTTTGCTCAGTCAGTCGATTTTAGATTTTAGATTTTAGATTTTAGATTAACTCCACAGATGAATCGGGGAGCTTCAACTCGGGTCTAAAATTTTGGGAGGCTAACGACTCCTGTGGGAAAGCAACTATCCGTTTTTGGGTGGGAGTCACGACTCGCTCGAACTTAAATTACTCAGCCAAATATTTTGGCTATTCTGATTTCATGCGATAATGGAACATTAATAGGGTAGAGGGCAAAGCATGATTGGTCAACTTCTAGACAGACGTTACCGCATCATTAAAGTCACAGACTCAAGTGAGGTGGGAAAAACTTATCTAGCAGCAGATACTCACCGTCCCGGGTATCCGCAATGCACGGTTAGAGAAATGCGGCTACCCGGCACAAGTTCGCAAACTCCAGAATTAGTCAAAGTTATATTTCAAAGAAACGCAGAAATAATTGAAAAATTGGGAAAACACGACAAAATTCCCGAATTATTGGCGTATTTTGAGGAAAATCAAAGTTTATACTTAATTGAAGAATTTATTGCCGGATCACCTTTAAGTCAAGAACTAATACCCGGTCAACCGTGGGATGAAGACCAAGTAATTGGTCTGCTATCAGAAATATTAGAAATTTTGGTGTTCATACACGAGAAAGGTTTCATTCACCGCAGAATTCAACCAGACAGAGCGATCCGGCGTGAGTCAGACGGCAAATTTGTATTGGTAGACTTTAGCTTAGACAAAGAAATTAACCCGGAACTTGCTAACTGTCATTTGTTGGCGCAAAGCTCCCCCCACTCTGTTAAAGGACCTTTAGCAAAAAAACACGAGTTGGGAGCCCAGGAGTTATACGTGCCGATCGAGCAATTGAGCGGCAACCCCCGGTACAATAGCGACATCTACGCTCTAGGTACGATCGCCCAGCTTGCCGTGACGGGACTCTCACCCAACGAACTGAGTGCCTTAAAAAACAACAAAAGCCAAATTCCCTGGCGAAACCGGGCAACTTGTTCGGCAGCCCTAGCAGATATTATCGATCGCATGGTGCGCCCCGACTGCGAGGAACGCTATCAAGAGGCCGCCGAAGTTTTAGCAGACCTCAAACAAATCGCCGTAAAATTGGAGGTTGAGCCGCCGCCAGCCACAATCATCACGCACGCTATGAGTCAACCGCGAAGACAAAGCCAAACCAAACTCCTGCTATTGGCTGCAACAGCGGCAGCTTTAATCTTGACGGCAGTGATAATTTACTTTTGGCAGAGTCAAAGTCCGGCGAGGTCAAAAGAATTGTTAGCCCGCGGTGTTACCAAGGCGCAGCAAGGTGATACAACAGGCGCGATCGCCGATTATACTCAAGCGATCGCCCTCAATGTCAGCGATGCGGAAACTTACTACAAGCGGGCAAACGCTCGCTACGACATGGGCGCAACCGAGCAAGCAATACAGGATTACACGCAAGCAATTAAAGTCAATCCTAGCCACACCAAAGCTCTCTACAATCGAGGTATGACCCGCCTCGATATCGGGGACAAGCGGGGGGCCGTGGAAGATTTCACCCAAGTAGTGCGACTCAATCCCAGCGACGGTGAGGCATACTCTCAGCGGGGTTTAGCCTACTACGATTTGGGCGACTACCCCCAGGCAATTGAAGACTACACTCAAGCAATTCGGCTCAGTCCCAACGATGCTACAGCTTACAGCAATCGGGGTTTAGCTCGATCGGCAGCAGGCGACAAAACAGGAGCAATGGCAGATTTTACTCAAGCCCTTCAAATTAGCCCCAAACAAGCTGGCGTATACTACAGTCGTGGTCGAGCGAGATTTAATCTGGCAGATTATCAAGGAGCGATGGAAGATTATACTAAGGCGATCGAATTCCAACCAGATCTCGCTGATGCTTATACCAATCGGTGCAGCGCTTACTTGAATTTGGCCACCTACGACAAAGCGATTGCAGATTGCACCGAAGGAATTCGCCTCGATCCAAAAGATGAAGCAGCTTACAACAACCGCTGCATTGCTTATCTGAATTTAAAACAATTTCAAAAGGCTAGCGAAGATTGCAGTTTGACGATCGGACTCAACGGCAACAATCCCAAAGCATACAGCAATCGAGGATTAGCTCGATCGGCTTCGGGAGACAAGCAGGGAGCTTTAGAAGATTTTACTCAAGCAATTCGACTCAATCCTAGCGATGCAGTAGCTTACAGCAATCGCGGTACTATTTACTCAGAACTGAAAAATTACCCTTTAGCGGTTGAGGATTTCGCTCACTCGCTGCGGCTCAACCCCAACAATGCTAGCGCTTTTTACAGCCGAGGCCTCGTCCGCCGCCAACTCAAAGACCGTGCTGGGGCGATCGAGGATTTTCAGAAAGCTGCAACCTTGTTTCTAGAACAAGGAAGAGCCGATGGTTTCCAAAACGCACAATCACAAATCAACGACCCTAAATAAACTATTAGTTTCCATTCAGATGTTAAAAAAAGAAGAAAAAAGGCAGAAGGAAGAAGGAAAAAGGAAGAAAGAAGAAGACCCAATTACCAATTCCCAATTACCAATTCCCAATTACCAACTCCCCGTTACCAATTCCCCGTTACCACCTCCCCGTTACCAATTCTCAATTATAGATATGAACATGGTTGGTCAACTGTTAGACAGGCGTTATCGCGTAGTGCAAATTCTCAGTTCAGGAGCTTTTGGACAAACTTATTTAGCTGTCGATACTCGCCGGCCGGGCCACCCTCAATGTGTAGTCAAACAACTGCGCCCTCCCAGCAACACTTCCACAGTTCTCAAAACAGCTTATCGCTTATTTAAACAAGAAGCAGAAATATTAGAAAAGCTGGGAAAACACGATCAAATTCCATTTTTACTAGCTTATTTTGAAGAAGCCAATCAATTCTACCTCGTCGAAGAGTTTGTCCCCGGACACGCCCTAAATAGGGAAATTGTGGCCGGTCAACCTTGGCGAGAAGAACGAGTGCTGGATCTGTTGCAAGAAGTGTTACAAGTTCTTGCCTTCGTACACTCTCAGGGAGTGATTCACCGTGATGTTAATCCCTCCAACTTAATCCGCCGCAAACCAGACGGCAAATTAGTTTTAATTGACTTTGGTTCGGTTAAAGAAGTTGCGAGTCACGTCAGCGAGTACGATACAGAATTTCCGCGCACCATTGCTACTGGAACTCCGGCTTATATGCCGATCGAACAATTTCAAGGCAACCCGCAATTTAGCAGTGACCTCTATGCAGTCGGGATGATGGCAGTCCAAGCTATCACTGGTTTACCCGGTACGGATTTGCCAAAATTGCAAGATCCGAGTCCTTCTCATACGGGGGAAATTGTTTGGCGAAACCGAGCTCAATGTTCTGTGGGATTAGCCAATATAATTGACAAAATGGTCTGTCACCAATTTGCCAAGCGCTATCAATCTGCGGATGAAGTTTTGCTAGCTCTCAGCAAGTTGAGACACCGCCAAGAGCCGATGAATCCGGCTCACAAGAAAAGTATGGCTCCCAGCTTAGTGTCTTCTGAGCGTTTTTCGTCACGTTTGGGAAGTCGATTTTGGTTGCTAATTTTGGCTGGCTTCGGGGCGGCAATAGTTCTGATATTTCTGTTTAGTTATTGGAGCCGCCCGAATCCGATTAAAGCTAAGGAATATTACGAACAGGGAGTGGAAAAGTCTCGCAATCAAGATGCGGATGCAGCTTTGCAGGCTTTTAATAAGTCAATTCAATTAAATCCTAAAAATGCTGAGAGTTTTTACCAGCGCGGTAATGCTAATTATGATTTAAAAAAGTATCAAGAAGCAATTGCTGATTATTCTCAGGCGATCACCCTCAATCCTAAATATGTTCAGGCTTATTTTAACCGCGGCCTAGCCCGTCACGATTTTAACGATACGCGGGGAGCGATTGAGGATTACACTCAAGCTTTGAATCTCCAGCCCAGGGATGCTGATACATATTATGAAAGAGGAGTTGCTTATTTAGAACTGCAAGATTACAAGATGGCTATTCAGGATTTTAACGAAGTAATTCGGTTGCAGCCGAACCTGGTTAAAGCTTATCATTCGCGGGGGTTGGCTCGTGCTGGGAGTGGCGATTTGCAGGGGGGGATTGGAGATTATACTGAGGCAATTAAACTTGATGCTAAGAATGTTGATGCTTTCTACAGTCGGGGGAGAGCTCGCTTTCACCTAGGAGATTATCAGGGAGCTTTGGCGGATTATTCTCAGGTAATTGCGATCGATCCCAAGAGTGGAGATGCTTACGCTAATCGTTGTAGCACGCAGTTGAATTTGGGAGCGCATCAAGCGGCAATTGACGATTGCACTCAGGCAATTTCGCTAAGCGATGAGGATGGAGTTCCTTACAACAATCGCTGCATTGCTTATTTAAATTTGAAGGATTATCCCAAAGCAATTGCCGATTGCACTCAAGCGCTGACAGTGAATCCGAATGATTTTAATGCTTTTAACAATCGTGGTTTAGCTCGCAGCGCAGGGGGTGACGCGCAGGGGGCGATCGCAGATTTTACAGCAGCAATCGGGTTCAATCCCAACAATGCTGAAGCTTACGCCAATCGGGCTAAGATTTATCAAGAGTTAAAGAATTACAATAGTGCGATCGCCGATTATGTGCAAGCTATTCGGATCAGTCCAAATTATGCTGCTGCTTACTACGGTAGAGGCATGGTTCGTAGCTCCTTGGGAGACAAAGCAGGAGCAATTAGCGATTTAGAAAAAGCCGGCAAAATGTTTCTCGATCAAGGACTTACGGGCGGTTACAAAGATGCACAATTTGAGATTGAAAAGCTCAAGTAGTCAGTTGTCAGTTGTCAGTTGTTAGTTGTTAGTTGTTAGTCATCAGTCAACAGTTAACAGTTAACAGTTAACACTTAACACTTAACAGTCAACAGTCAACAGTCAACAATGCCCCATGCCCAATTCCCTTTAAGAGTTTTGAAGTCTCTTCACCAACTCATAAAACGGTTCCCAATTATCCTCAATAGCAATGGCTTCCCAAACAGCCTCAATCGTCGGTCTCAACAGGGATTGTTCGGGATTGTGCTTCCGTAACCTGTCCGCCATTTGATCCATATCATCCGCAGACAAACTTTGCAAAACGTGATAATAAAACTGTCGCCAAGGTGCTATCAAGTCTGCCGGTTCCGCCTCAGCAAAAATTAGACTAGCATCATCTCGCCAAGCGCGATCGAACTGTCTTCGCAGTTCAAAAAAGAAATCGTGATACTCAACTTGAGACTCCGCCAGCATTTTAATTGTCACCTTCAACAACTCATCTCCCTCAGCTTCTGGCAAATCCTCAAATCCCAATTTATTGAGCATCAACTGCCGATAAGCTGCATTATAATAATCGCCAAACTTTGCCAAAGCCGCATCCATATCAGCTTGAGGAATCGCCGCTGCTAGCGGTTCCTGGAGCTTCTCTAAATTGTCCCTACAAATCAACGGTTGATTCCCGTAACAATAAAGACCGTAATGGTCAAAATAAGCTGCTGTAAATTCCGGCTTGTAAGTTGGGATAAAAGCGAAAGGCCCGTAATCGAAACTTTCTCCAGTAATCGACATATTATCAGTATTTAGCACTGCGTGGCAAAATCCTGCTGCCATCCACTGAGCGACTAATTCGGCTACTCGCTTGACTAAATCTGCATAAAATAGCGCATACTTTTCCTGTGAAGAAAAAACAGCATTGCTTGCTTCTAAATGCAGTTCAGGATAGTAATATTCAATAACAAAATCTAAAAGTTTTTTAGTTAAATCCGGTCTGCGGATATAGTACAATCTTTCAAAAGTTCCAAACCGAATGTGAGAATGACTGAAACGCACCATTACCGACGATCGCGTGGGTGATGGTTCATCGCCCCGCCACAAAGCATCCCCAGTTTCAACTAAACTAAAACAGCGAGATGTGCGAACTCCCAATCGGTGCAAAGCTTCGGCGGCTAAAACTTCGCGAACTCCCCCTTTGAGAGTGAGTCTACCGTCACCGCCCCGCGAGTAGGGAGTGCGACCGGAACCTTTAGTGCCGAAGTCGTAAAGTCTGCCATCAGTGCCGCGAACTTGGCCGTACAAAAAGCCTCTACCGTCACCTAAATTGGGGTTATATTGGTTGAATTGATAGCCGTGATAGCGAAGTGCGAGAAAGGGACGGACGCAGTGAAATTTGCCGAACGCTTCAATGAAATGTTGGTCGGTTACTTGCGCGGGATCTAAACCCAATGTTGGCAATAATTGGTCATTGCGGAAGCGGAGAATATGCTGCGGAAAATCGGCTGCAGGGACTTCATCAAAATAGTCGCCACCGAGAGATTCGAGGGCGGGTTCGTAGTTGAGGGAAAGCAAAGGATTTGACATTTTTCTATTTTATCTTGAAATGTGCGATCGCTCCAAATTATATACGGGTAACGTGCGGACTGCATTGGTATCAACAATCGCCTCCGACCCTTTTTCTCTCTCATTTATAGCCGAGTTCGATCCCCTCCCATCTCCGGGCTTTTTCATGCTCAAATTTTAGCCAAGCTGAAGTTTGAGCATGAAAGATTAATGTCTTCCTCGAATGGAAAAACTTTTTACGGTCAATTTTATTGATAGTTTAATTAACCGTTTTCCTTGCTCAAAAGGGAGTTTAAGGCTTAAATTTTAGTCGGATTCACCAGCTAATATACCTTTTGGCCTATTTAAAATTGGTCAACACCCCGTAAATCGCCCAAATCGCCATCGCCCGCAAATAGTGACTCGCCCGAAAAGTCCCCCCCGCCGTAATCGCTTCCGGCGTGCGAAACTGCAACCCATTTTCATAAATCTGTTTCACCACAGCATCCGTCAATTTAAAAGCTTTCTCCTCCATCCCCATCTGTACCAAAAAAGCCGCCAACCCAAAATTAATCCCCGTCCAAACTTCCAAAGGATGAGTCGCATTCGGATTTTCCGGCGAACCATTCAGCATCACCCCATTCGCCGCACCGAACTCCCCCTCATTGAACTTCAAAAAGCAAGAATCGTACACAGTTTCTAAAGCACTGGCTGCACATTCCGGCGGCACAATATCCGGTAATCCTAACAGTTTCGCGTAAAATTGACCGCACAGTTGGTCGGCCATCACCACTTCCGAGTTACTCTCGCTGTCCAAACGGTAATATTGACCGTTCCACAGTTTTTCTTGATAGCTCGGTCTTGCTTGTAGCAGCCAACTGTGATATAATGCTATCTTTGCTTGAGGGTTAGGAATTATCTCCGGTGCTGCATCTTCCAAGATTTCGCCGATCGCGATCGCAGCCTCCAGCGCCGCCAACCACAAACCCCCGCAATACGCACTTATCCCCCGCATTTGCCAGTCATCAAACGTCTGATCCGGTGCTCCCGAATTCTCAGGAATTCCGTCCCCATCCTCATCAAAAGTTTTCAGATAAGCCAAAGCCTCAACAATTGCCGGCCAACATTCTTGCAAAAAGTCACAATCTGTGCCACCAGTTAACAAAAAGTCACGATAAACCTGCAACACAAAATCGCAAGGCAAATCCTTCCACAAATTGCAATCTTGATAGCTAGTATAATTCGTTTTCTCCCAAGGATGTTCATTAGGAGCACCCAAATCGTGGGGCGTCGCACCGACAGCTTTTCTAATAGCCGAAGCTTGATTCCAGCCAATAATTCTCGGCGTATCATCTCCCGCAGAAATTGCCCTAGCAAACGCTAAAACCACCGACTTTTCCAAATCCGGCCACAGCATTAACAAAGCAAAAGAACCGTAAAGCCGCACGTCCAAACTTTCGTACCAGCGGTAATCAATGCACTCCAAAACCGCAAATTGACCCTTGGGATCGCGTTCGTCAGCCGCACTCCAAAGAGTACCGCCGTCTGTCAGGGCGTATAACTCGTTAAACAAAGCCATTTTAAAACTGTCTGACAAATCTTTCCGTTCTAAAATCGGTTTTTGCCAAGCTTCAATATTTTCGCGCCAAGTATCGGAATGCTTCATTGCAGTGCGAATAATCGGCCAAGCATTTTTGCCGTTGCGGCCGAAGAAATCTGTGTAGCGACGGTAGTACCAAACTCCCGATGCAAACTCAGTAACGGGCAAATCCCAAGCTATAATAAAGGGGATTTTGCGAGTTTTTCCCGGTCGAATAGTAAAGCGAACTGCGATCGCACAAGCCAACTGTTCTCCTGTTGCTGCGGCTGTCTCGTCTTTGTCATCCAACAAGAAACCTTCTGCAGAAAAGTTGCGCCAAACATCCTCGCCATTCCCCGCCGGGTTCCAACGAGTTTGATAGAATACTTCTACCGCCGGATTAGTAATAGTTGCGATCGCCCATTGTCCATCCCCCTCTTGCGGTTCCTCCTCAGCAGTCAACCGCGTCATCACGCAACCGATTCGGTGAAAATCTTCCACCAACAAATTCATATTTCCGCCGCTTTCTCCCCACCGGGATTGATAGTCATAAAATGGACTACCATCATCTCGCACCATCACTTTCGGCGACTTGTTGGCATTAGTAAACCAACCAACAATATTCTCCCAAGTCAGCATGATGCTGAGAGTGATCGGCGCATCTGTAGGATTGTGCGCCACCCATTCAAACATGGCGACTGGGTAACTGCTTTCCTGATAATTGTTCGGCAAAACTGGCGAAAATTGCTCGCAGCTTAATTGAGCATGAAACACATTTTCGTAAACAAACCAACTGCGCGGATACAAAGCATGATAAGTACCAGAATTAGACTCTTCTCTTGTTCCTTCTTTTGGATACCATTTCCAACTCGATAAACTGCCATCGGTAGGCGGTTCAGTGGACAGTGCAAAAGCTTGTTTCTTGCCTTGAGTTTCTTCAAAAACGCTGAACTGACAAGCGGGCAAACTGCGAAAAATGTGCTCGCCGCCGTCAATGTGCCAGAGGTTGAAGTCGCCGCGGGACGATCGCCCGATGCAGCCGGCACCGAACCCGCCCAGAGGCATTCCGTGCCAGGGCCCGTCGTCGAGATTGCTTGCGTAGCGGACTGTATAGGGATTCTCCCAACCGAGGCCGATGGGACGTTTCCAGGTGTGCGGGGGGATGTTTGGAGTAGATGTGCGATCGTTATTCATGTGATTAATCTTAGCGCTCGATCGAGCTTTACAATTTTTTTTATTTTATTTTAAACTTTTATCTATCGAACAAATTCCGAGATTTCCGACGGTTGTTGACTGTAGATTGTTGACTTAAAGTAATTGGGTTCTGGACTCCCGGATTCATCAATTCTCCCATCTCAAATCTCAAATCTCAAATCGCTCGACTGTTGATTGTTGGCCAAAAGCAATTGGGTTCAGGGCTGCCAGATTAATCAATTCTCCAATCTAACATCTAAAATCTAAAATTTGTTGTCGATCGCCTAACGCGGTAGAACATCATCTAACCGCAGTTGCAAGCTGGTTAACAAAGGAGAAATAATCCGATCGCCGAGGCGAAATTGTTGCTGCGTGTAATCTTGGTCAATCAGTTGGCAAACGGTGATAGTAGGTTGTTTTGGTTTACCGATAAAAGCCACGCCTCCCAATCCGCGATAATCAACTATCCAATACTCTGGAATCCCTAAAATAGCATATTCTTCAACTTTTCGGGCATAATCTGTTTCCCAGTTAGTGCTGACGACTTCTACCACCAATTTAATAGATCGTCCCAGCGTAATCACTGGTTCTCTTTCCCAAAGAGGTTCGCTGACAATAGCAGTTTCATCTAATACGACAATATCGGGACGGCGGGCAGTAGCTGCATCTGAAAATGGACGGATCAAACAAGTGCGCGGAATGAACCAAGGTAGTTTTTCGGCTGCGATGGCGATGCCGATTTGAGTTGCTAGTTTACCGCTGACGGTTTCGTGGGGGCCTGTGGGTTCCATGTCAACTAATTCTCCGTCAGCGAGCTCGTAGCGGAAGTTGTCACAATATCGATCGAGGAATGTTTCAAAAGTTAGGATTTTTTGCGCGGTGTAAGCCATTGGAAACAAATAGTTTTTTGCTGAAAATCTTATTCTATCAACTAACCAAATCCCAAATCAGAACCTTTCCCCGCGTGAACCAAAGCCAACTTTTCGTAACGCTTAGCGTGTTCCACCAACTCGGCTGCTTCTTCCTCAGAGACATCCCGCAGGGGTTTGGCAGGCACTCCCGCAACTAGCGTGTGAGGGGGAACGTCTTTGGTGACAACCGCCCCTGCACCGACGATCGAGCCTGTGCCCACCCTCACTCCATCCAGGACGATCGCCCCAATCCCGATCAGGCAGCCCCGTTCAATGTAAGCTGAGTGAATCACGGCTCGGTGTCCCACTGTCACGAAATCTTCCAAAACAGTCGGTTTCCCTGGATCACCGTGCAGAATTGCTCCATCTTGGATATTGGTACTTGAGCCGATCACAATTCGCTCTATATCCGCCCGCACCACCGCCCCATACCAGATACTAGCGCCCGCAGCCACCTCTACCCTGCCGATGACAATAGCGCCTTCAGCGACAAAAGCCGCTGGGGATAGATCGGGCAAGGGCCAATAGGAAGGAAGTGCAGACAGAGATTCGTTGAGATTGCTCATTAGTTGGTCGATCGTTATACTTCTAGCAGATTAGCTGGTTGTTGATACGGGATATAATAAGAGTATTTGGGACTTTTGCAGAGAAAATATGCTGGGACGCAAATAAATGATTGAAGTTGCCTTGCAATACCCGATGTTTGGCCCGGAAATTCAGTGTCCCCACTGTCGCCAAACAATTCCGGCTTTAACACTCACGGATACCTATTTGTGTCCGCGTCACGGGGCATTTGAGGCAGATCCAAAAACGGGGGAACTGGTTCACCTTCAGTCTGGGCGGCACTGGCGCCGCTGGGAGAATGAATGGTACCGCCAGCACACGCACCCGGACGGGATTCGGTTTGAAATTCACGAAGCGCTCGATCGACTGTATACTCAAGGCTACCGAGCAACTCGCGTGATCGTTGCCCAACGCTATCGGGACTTAATCAGCGCTTATTTGGAACGCAGCACGCCTTGGCGGGGTCAGGCGGAATCGCCGCGGCCGAGGCTGTACGGTTTGCCTGTGGATTTTAGCCCCGATCCCCAAGAGGACCCTTGCTGGGAAGTGATTAATTTTGATTTGGAAAAAGAGCCGGGAGTTCCGATTAGATATCCCTATTTTCGGTTGTTTGAATAGTTATTAGTCATTAGTCATTAGTCATTAGTCATTAGTTATTAGTCATTAGTTAGTTCTTATTCCTAATGCCCAATGCCCAATGCCCAATGCCCAATGCCCAATTCCCAATTCCCAATTCCCAATTCCCAATTCCCAATTCCCCAATCTAAAATCTAAAATCTAAAATCTAAAATCGAATGCACCACGCCTCGATTCGCACTGCTAACATTCACCGGGCGATCGCCTTTTACGAACAGTTGGGATTTACTGTGAGCGATCGCTTTACCACAGGGTACACCCTAGCCTGTTGGATGGAAGGTCTCAACGGACGCATCGAACTAATCCAAATCCCGGAACCAAAACCCGCACCGGATGCTTTCGGAGACGAGCATTATGTTGGATATTATCATTTATCTTTCGATTTAACTGAGGCGACAACTGACTTGCCTAGCTGGTTGCAGTCTCTGAAAGAGCGGTTTGAGGAAGCTGCTAAAGACCAACCAAACCAGTTTCAAGCTTTGAAAGTTTTATTAGAACCGACTCAACAGGCGATCGGGCAAAATGTTTACGAAGTAGCTTTTATTGCCGATACTGATGGTTTGCCTTTAGAGTTTATCCGGCGGCTTAATTAGTTAATTACTAACCCATAGGGATAATCATTCTCTCTCTCAATCGGAAACTGAGAATAGTTATTACTCTTAATCCCTAGTAACGTTCGCTACCAACTTAGCAATATTTTTCTAAAAAATACTAGATTTTTAACTCAAAATCTAGTATTTTTTATTTTTGACCCTATAATATGAATATATGTTTATACAATCAGGTATTGGAATAAACCCAGCAAAAACCATGCAAAAAGCAAAATCGAGCAATTCCGGCTGCTCTAGTTGCAGTCACAACGACGACAATCTCACCCATGAGAATCCTAACCACGACGGCCAGGGCCAGGGCCACGGCCACGGAGATTTTAACCTGAATCAAGAATTGATTCCTGTGATATTGGTTGTTGTACTATTTGTCGGCGGTTTAATTTTTGAAGAAAAACTGCACAACACGCCCTATTCTATAGGTGAATATCTGGTTTTCATCCCAGCCTATCTTTTAAGCGGATGGAATGTTTTAACCAGTGCGGGTCGCAACATTCTGCGAGGTCGATTTTTTGATGAAAATTTTTTAATGACTATAGCAACACTCGGCGCTGTCGCTATTCACAAACTCCCTGAAGCAGTCGGGGTGATGTTGTTTTTCAAAATCGGAGAACTTTTTCAAGAATTTGCGGTTGGGCGATCGCGTCAATCGATCCGATCGCTTTTAGAAATTCGCCCAGACAGCGCCAACCTCAAAGCAAATGGCGACATCAAAAAAGTTTCGCCAGAAACCGTAGCAGTCGGCGAGATCATCCTTGTCAAACCGGGAGAAAAAATTCCCTTAGACGGTGAAATTATAGACGGCAATTCTCAGATTGACACATCTGCACTAACTGGAGAATCAGTACCTCGAACCGTGAAAGTTGGAGAAACAGTTTTAGCAGGAACAATTAACCAGACAGGAGTTCTCACCGTCAAAGTTACCAAACTCTTCGGTGAATCTTCCATATCCCGAATTCTGGAATTAGTAGAAAATGCCAGAAGCAAAAAAGCTGAAACTGAGAAATTTATCACCAAATTTGCCAGTTACTACACGCCTTTTGTAGTATTTGCATCGCTAGCAGTGGCTTTAATTCCGCCTTTGTTCATTTCAGGAGCAACTAATGCAGACAGATTTTTATGGGTTTACCGCGCCCTAGTCTTGTTAGTTATTTCTTGCCCTTGCGGATTGGTGATTAGCATTCCTCTGGGATACTTTGGGGGAATTGGCGGTGCAGCCAAGCGCGGTATTTTAGTTAAAGGCTCAACTTTTCTAGATACCCTGACAGCAGTCAAGACAGTTGTTTTGGACAAAACAGGAACTCTGACAAAAGGAGTTTTTAAAGTAGCGCAAATTGTGCCTGCAAATGGTTTTTCTCAAACAGAGTTTATGGAAATAGCGGCTAAAGTAGAATCTCAATCAAATCACCCAGTCGCGAAATCTATTCTGGAAGCTTACGGCAGAAAAATAGATTCATCGGATGTGAAAGATTACAAAGAAATAGCGGGACACGGCATCCGAGCAAAATTAAATAATCAAATTGTGCTGGCGGGAAATGACCGTTTGCTGCACCGAGAAAATATTGCTCACGATGTCTGCAATGCTGAAGGTACGATCGTGCATTTAGCGGTAGACAACCGCTACGCTGGGTATATTTTGATTGCTGACGAGCTTAAGGAAGACGCTGTACAGGCTATTCGCGACCTCAAGAAACAGGGTGTTGAGCGAATCGTGATGCTCACAGGAGATAATCAAGCTGTAGCCGATAGTGTTGCGAAAAAGCTCGGTTTAGATTCCTATTTAGCGGAGTTATTACCCGAAGGAAAAGTCGAGGCGATGGAAAAACTGATCGGTCAATCTAAAAAAGGCAATAAAATTGTCTTTGTTGGAGACGGAATTAATGATGCACCAGTGCTTGCTAGGGCTGATGTGGGCATAGCGATGGGGGGTTTGGGCTCCGATGCGGCGATCGAAACTGCCGATGTTGTGATTATGGCAGATGCACCGTCCAAGGTGGCTGAAGCCATCCAAATTGCCCGAAAAACTCACAATATTGTTTGGCAAAATATCATTTTTGCCATGTTAGTCAAAGGCATATTTATTGCTTTGGGTGCTTTTGGGTTAGCTACAATGTGGGAGGCAGTTTTTGCCGATGTTGGGGTGGCTTTAGCAGCTATTTTCAATTCGACTAGAGTTTTGAAATAGTGTGTTCGCAGGGCGGGCATTGCCCACCTTACCCCACAATTGAGACATACATTTTGAGGTCAAAAATACTATGCGTCGTCAACGTTCTCAGCCCTGGATTCACCGCTATTCTCGTCCCATTACGGCAGGAATTGCCTCAATAGGGGCTGCGACTACTGCTTATCTAACACTGGTCAAGTTATCCAACGGGACGACAGTTTGTCCGATCGAAGGCTGCGATATCGTGCTTTCGAGTCCCTATGCCTATGTCTTTGGTTTGCCACTTTCTTTGTTCGGTTTTTTGGGCTACTTGAGCATGATAGTTTTTGCCGTAGCTCCCCTACTTGTTAATCCCGCAGAACAGAAGAGTCTCCGCTCTAAGTTAGAGTCTTGGACGGGACTATTTCTGTTTGCTGGTAGCACAGCTATGACGATTTTCAGCGGCTATATGATGTATGTACTGGCTGTTGATATTAAAGCAGCTTGTATTTACTGTATTGCGTCTGCTTTGTTTGCAACTAGCTTGTTTGTCTTAGCATTAATCGGTCGCGAATGGGATGATATCGGGCAACTATTTTTTATAGGAATTCTGGTGTCTATGTTAGTCCTGATTTCCTCTCTGGCTCTTTATGCCGATGTCAATAATCTCGGTACAGCTAAGGAAACAAGTATGAATACCACAACATCCTCTGGTACTTCAGAAATTGCTTTAGCCCAACATTTAAAAAGAGTGGGAGCTAAAATGTACGGTTCTTTTACCTGCGATCACTGTCAGATGCAGAAGGAAAGTTTTGGCAAAGAAGCGGCTCGCATTATCAATTATATCGAGTGCAATCCGCAAGGGAAAAATGCTCGTCGCGATCTTTGCGAAGCTGCCAAGATTCAGGGTACTCCTACTTGGGAAATCAATGGTAAGTTTTACTCAGGGCAAAAATCTTTGCAGGAGTTAGCAGATTTATCAGGTTATCAGGGAACTCGCGCATTTAGAAACCTCTCAAATCAGGAACGTTGACAAGAGTGATTTTTGGCGATCGACCTAATCGTAGTCGATCGCACGCATCTCGGTTTAAAGTATGAAAAAATACACAATTTTATATTTATTGCAACTTTGCTGGATTTCGATCAAACTGATGACATTCCGCGAACCGCTGCTTGATGGGAGAGTTTGTGAATTCATTTTGGTTGCAAGCAGTAGCTTGGTTAGTGGCTAGTATGATAGTAGGATTAAATAGTTGACTGTTATTACAAACCATTTTCTATTAATCTGAAGCTAGATAAAACTACAAAAACAAAACCCGCCGGCGCGGGTTTGATCTTAAAGCTAATTGTTAAGGACTGACTTTTTCAACTACTTCTTAGGAACAAGAGCCTCATTACCAGCAACGGGACGGGGAGACGAAGCGGTAGTTTTCAAAAGTACGATCGCCTGCGCGTAGCAAGGATCGTCCTGAGTCGCAACCAACATCGGTTTGTTAGCTAATTTCAACTTTTGTTCGTCGGTGACTTCCACCTTAACATCGGGAGTAACCCCCTTCTGGCTGATATCCGTACCGTTGGGAGTATAGTAGTGAGCGATCGTCACCGCCAATCCCGAACCATCAGCCAAAGAATGCACCGACTGCACCAAAGCTTTGCCAAAAGTTTGGCCGCCGATCACAGTTGCGCGCTTATTATCCTTCAGAGCACCGGCCAAAATCTCGCTGGCGCTGGCCGAGTTGTCGTCCACGAGCACCACCAAAGGCTTGTCAGTGAGCGCAGTGCGATTTGCCTTCATTTCCTGAGAATCGCCCGTGCGATCGACTGTGCGGACGATCGCCCCTGTATCCATCCACATCCGAGCGATATCAATACTCACTCGCAGCAACCCGCCGGGATTCCCCCGCAAATCCAACACAAAAGCGTCAGCTTTCTGAGCCGTGAGCTTTTTAATCGCCGCCTGCATTTGTTCGCCCGCGTGGGAGCTAAACTCTTGTAAACGGATGTAACCGACATTCTGACCGCCTTCATTCTTGAGGCTGTAGCGAACCGCTGCTACCTCAATTCTCGCCCTAGTCAGAGTGATGTCAAATTCACTTTTGCCCTCACGAGCAATCCGCAGCGTGACTTTCGTGCCTTCATCGCCCCGAATTATCTGAGCCGCATCCGAGACAGTCATGCCTTTGGTAGTTTTGCCGTCAATCACCAAAATCGTATCGCCCGCTAGAATCCCTGCCTTCAGGGCCGGGGAATTTTCCATCGGCTCGACTACCCTAATCGCTTTCGTTTTCTCGTCTTCTTCCAGCCTCATCCCCACCCCTGTCAGTTCCCCAGAGGTTTGATTCGTCAGCGCTTCGTACTGCTTCGGGTCCATGAAGCGGGTGTAGGGGTCGTTTAATTTCTCTAGGGCTTTGCGGAGGGCCGTGTAGGCAGCTTCGCGAGAGGTATAATTTTTGCTCAGCAGTTCTTGGCGGGTTACTTGCCAGTCAATCTTGTTAAAGCTGCCATCAACATAGTCTCGGTTCACAATTTGCCAAGCTTCATCTAAGACAGCTTTGGGGCTATCTTGAAGTTCGGCGCGGACTGATTGGCTCAGGCCGGGAACGAGTAAAGATATCGAAGCGGTTGTTGCCATCGCCCCACTGAACAGGGCTGCCTGTAACTTAGAAAAGCGTTTGCGGGCTTGATTCATTGAATTTGGCTCAATTCGATTTTAGATTTTTGATTTGAGATTTTATATTGCTAAAAAATCTCACACTACTACTTAAACTATTGTGTGGAGGCTCCACCATCCCTTTGGACAGTCTAACGAGATTCATAGTCGATCGCCAACCAATTATTACTCTCTTTCAATAAACTTAATTTAAAACTTGGATTTATAAAGTGCCGTGGAAGCTAAAATCGAACAATTTTCGCGTAAGTGGTTGAGCCTGCTCATTAATGGAGTTATTGGTCTAGCAGCGCTGGCGGGGGTCGTCGCCATGCAGTCTAGCGGGCAGTTAGGCGGAATGTCCCCAGTTGGCGTTCAGGGGCAAAACCCGCCCTCTGGAATATCCGCTGCCAGTTTCAAGCGAGCCGCACAGCAAGAAGCGCAGCAAGAAGCCCTGCGGCTGAGAATGCTCAAAACTATCCCTAGTTTTGGATTTGATAATTTAATTGCAGATTGGACATTTCTCAAATTTTTGCAGTATTTTGGCGACGACGAAGCGCGAGATGTGACGGGCTACAATCTGAGCCAAGATTATTTTGACATAGTTACGCAGCGCGACCCGCGGTGGTCTGACATCTACCTGTTTCTTTCCACAGCTATTTCTTTTTATCAAGGAAAGCCTGAAACCGCTGTTAACTTTATAGAGCGTGGTACTAGGGCCCTTGCCGTTTCGCCGCAACTTCATTCCCAATCGTGGATAGTGTGGCGAACTAAAGGTATTGATGAGTTGCTGCTGTTGGGGGATATTCCAGAGTCAATTAACTCTCACGAAATGGCCGCTGATTGGGTGGAAAAAAACCCGTCAGGGGCCTCATTGGCGCAGATGTTTCGAGCAACTGCTGAGTATTTGCGCCGAGATCCCGATAGCGTGCCGGTGCGGTTTACTGCTTGGAGCACGGTTTATGCTCAAACAACTGATAAGTTGGTGCGTCAAAGGGCGAAACAAGCTCTTGTCAAGTTGGGAGCTCAGGTGCAAAAAGATAAGGATGGAAACGAGAGTTTTGTTTTGCCGCCTCGAAAGTAGTTGACGGTTGACTGTTGACTGTTGACTGTTGAGTTTAATTCTCCAATCTAAAATCTAAAATCTAAAATCGGCTTGACTTAGTTCGCGCCATTCACCGGGTTTAAGACCTTCCAGACGCAAATGCCCGATCGCACACCTGACTAGCCGCAGCGTCGGAAACCCTACTGCTGCGGTCATCCGGCGCACTTGGCGGTTGCGGCCTTCTGTGAGAGTCATTTCCAGCCAAGCTGTGGGCACGTTTTTGCGAAATCTAATCGGCGGTTCGCGGGGAGGCAAAGGGGGTTCTTCTAACAATAATTGCACTTTTGCCGATCGAGTCCGATAATCTTGAATTGTGACACCTGTCTGCAAAGCTGAGATCGCACTTGCATCGGGAATTCGTTCAACTTGCACCCAGTAAGTGCGGGGATGAGCGAATTTCGGGTCACTGAGACGGTGTTGCATTTGTCCGTCATCGGTTAGCAGCAACAAACCTTCACTATCGCGATCGAGCCTTCCTACTGCATAAATGTTAGGAATAGGAATATAGTCTTTGAGAGTGCTGCGTTTAGTCTCGCTGGAGTTGTCAGTGAATTGAGTTAAAACGTCGTAGGGTTTGTAAAAGAGAATGTAACGATAGGGCATGACAATTAACAATTAAAAATGTACGGGCTGGTTTTAATATTAAGTAAGTTGGTATAAACTAACATCTTGCACTAATGCCAATAATCCTGTAGGGCCGGGTTTCACCCCGAATAATTGCCTAAAACCCACAATCTCGAAAACCCGCCCCCACCCAACGGCAATATGAATAAACTTACACCTAATTTTACCATGCCCGAAGCCACTCACCGCGTTTGCATCGTCTTAGGGACTCGCCCAGAAGCGATTAAACTAGCCCCAGTAATTCAACTGTTCAAAAGCTCGCCAACCTTTGACACGCAGGTAATTTTAACCGGTCAGCACCGAGAAATGGTCGAGCAAGTAATGCGAATGTTCGATCTAAAAGCCGATCGGGATTTAGCAATTATGCAGCACCAGCAAACCCTGACAGATATTACTTGTCGGAGTTTGCAAGGTTTAGAAGATTTGTTTAAAGAGTTACAGCCAAAAATTGTCTTAGTACAAGGCGACACAACGACTGCTTTTGCTGCTGCTTTGGCTGCATTTTACCAGAAAATACCAGTAGGTCACGTAGAAGCCGGTTTGCGGACAGACGACGTGTTCAATCCCTATCCCGAAGAGGCTAACCGACGGTTAATTTCTCAGCTCACACGGCTGCATTTTGCCCCGACAGAGCTGGCCCAAGAGAATTTAGGGCGATCGGGCGTTTTGGGAGAAATTCACCCTACAGGCAACACCGTAATCGATGCTTTGCTTTCTGTCGCCAAACGCGAACCAGAATGCAACATTCCTAACTTAGATTGGAGCAAATATCGCACTATCTTAGCAACAGTTCACCGCCGCGAAAATTGGGGCGAACCCTTACAAGGAATTGCTCACGCATTTCTTCAGATCTTAGATAAATTTCCCGATACAGGTTTACTGCTACCCCTGCACCGAAATCCCACTGTTCGAGAACCTTTGCAAGCTCTTTTGGGCAACCACCCACGAATATTTTTAACTGAGCCTTTAGATTATGCAGAATTAGTAGGAGCCATTCAGAGATGTCATTTAATTCTCACAGATTCCGGCGGCTTGCAAGAGGAAGCACCTAGTTTGGGCAAACCTGTTTTGGTATTGCGAGAAACCACAGAAAGACCAGAGGCAATTTCTGCAGGTACTGCTAAACTTGTGGGTACTAATTCTGATACAATTTTCACAGCAGCGGCAGAATTGCTGAGCAATTCCGAAGCATACAACGCAATGGCAATGGCAATTAATCCCTTTGGTGACGGTTTGGCATCCTCGCGGATTTTGAAAATTGTTGAAGAGTATTTTAGTTAGCTACCCCCTGGCGAGTGGGGCGGTTGAAACCGCAACTCCACAAACGAAGTCCCCGCAGAGGGGGACTAATTCCTGTTAAAAAAACTCGCTTTCTGCCTCCATCCCCGAATTACCAATCCCCACCGCCACCCCCACTAATGCTGTAGTCGCTACTGCTACTGCTGTAGTCGCTACTGCTACTACTGCTACTGCTGTAGTCGCTACTGCTAATGCTGTAGTCGCTACTGCTACTCGTGCTGTTACTGCTGTAGTCGCAGCCACCGCAATAAGCGGTGTTGTTACTTGTGTAGTCGCCACCCGCACCGCCACCGCTGGAGTCGCCACCACCAAAGCTACCCCCGCAGTCGCTACTGCTAATGCTGTAATCGCCACCCGCACCGCCACCGCAATCATCACTGCTACTGTTACTGCTGTAGTCGCTACTGGTACTGTAATCGATGCTGTTAATGCTGTAGTCGCCAACCCCACCGCAATAGTTGTGACTGTTACTGCTGTAATTCGGACGGTTAGTGGTGTATAGCCTTTCTCAGAAAGATGAGGTATGATGTAACTGACTTGAACGAAGTGAAAAATATAGAACCCGAAAATGTC
>NZ_JAUBUG010000062.1:35902-43709 GCF_036705345.1 Microcoleus sp. B3-D2 | reverse complement strand
AGTCCCAAGGCGGTAGTAAATCAAAAATGTAAAGCCGTCCTAAAAGGACGGGGTTTCTACCCATTTTTCTGATGAAACTAAAACGATTGGGACACGTAGCCGTCTGCGTGCAAGACATAGAGAAGTCTGCTGAATTCTACCGCAACTTGGGTATGGAGTTAGTCTGGAAAGATGCAGACTGGGCTTATTTGAAAGCAGGAGAGGACGGATTGGCGCTGTTGAGTCCGAGTTACGACCAAGCAGGGCCGCATTTTGGGTTTGTATTTGACGATCGTACCGAAATGGAATCCGCCTACGAACAACTCAAAGCCGATGGTGTTTCCGTCACCCACATTCACGAACACCGCGACGGTACTGCATCTTTTTACGGCAGAGATCCAGATGGGAACGGCTTTGAGTACCTTTACGAACCGGCCTGACGATTCTAGGGCTTACGAATCAAAACCCAAGAAACCGGGTTTTTAGCGGTTTCGGCGAGTTGTAACCCGTCTTCTCGACAAAAACCCGGTTTCTGACCACGTGCGATCGCGAACTAAATTAAGTAAGCGCACAGAAAAAATAGAATACCCAGATACCCGGTTTGGCGTTCCTTTTTTCGTTCCCGGAACCTCCCTACAACTCCCCGAATAATGTGAGGTACTCACACCGACGCTTCTAAAGTAAGGTGCAGACTCTCAATCCGAAATATATCGACAACTTCCGAAAATCGGCTCGATAATCTAAAATCTAAAATCTAAAATCTAAAATCCTCATGTTGCAGAGAATACAAGTCAGAAACCGCTGGAAATCAATCTTCAAACCCTGGGAAGAAGCAGACCCTTGGCTGTTCGCCGCTTGCATCGCCCTCACCATCTTCGGGGGAATTATGATCCACAGCGTGGAAATTAATCAGGGACTCATCAACTGGTGGCGGCACTGGGTAACTGGGGCAGTCGGTTTGTTCCTCGCCATCATCATTTCCCGCTGTCGCTACCAAATACTGATTGAGTGGAAATGGCCGATTTACATATTAATCAATTTGTCGCTGATCGCAGTGCGTTTTATCGGTACTACAGGGCTCGGTGCCCAGCGGTGGATCAACATCGGCGGCTTTTACCTGCAACCATCAGAATTTGCCAAAGTAGGCATGATTATCACTTTAGCAGCTCTCCTGCACGAGAAGAATGTCCCCACAGTCCGGGATATGTTGAGGATGCTGGCGATTATGGCTGTACCCTGGGGATTGATCTTTGCCGAACCAAATTTAGGTACTTCCCTAGTGTTCGGCGCGATCACAATGGGGATGTTTTACTGGGGAAATGTCAATCCCGGCTGGCTAATACTGCTATTCTCTCCTCTCATCTCAGTTCTCTTCAATAACCTGTCTACACCGATTTGGATAGCCTGGGTAGTTGTTGCGGGTATTATTGCTTGGCGAACCCTGCCTTGGCCGTGGTTGGGGACTTTCGGTGCTGTATTGGTGAACGTTGTTTCTGGACACCTCGGACATATTTTTTGGAATGTGCTCAAGGATTATCAAAAAATGCGTCTGACAGGGTTTTTAAACCCCGAGAAAGACCCTTTAGGCAGCGGATATCACTTGATTCAATCTCGGATTGCTATTGGCGCTGGGGAACTGAAGGGCAGGGGTTTGTTTCAGGGAACGCAAACTCAGCTTAACTTTATTCCCGAACAGCATACGGACTTTATCTTTTCAGCTATTGGCGAAGAATTGGGTTTTATTGGCTGTATTGCCGTGTTGTTGATTTTCTGGATAATTTGTTTCCGGTTGGTGACGATCGCTCAAACTGCTAACGATAATTTTGGTTCTTTGCTGGCGATCGGCGTACTGTCAATGTTGATTTTTCAGGTGTTCGTAAATATTGGGATGAACATTGGCTTGGCTCCGGTTACGGGCATTCCGCTGCCTTTCCTAAGTTACGGGAATGCGTCGCTGCTGAGTAATTTTCTCGGCCTGGGACTGGTGGAGGCGGTAGCAAGCCAGCGACAGCGCAAGAAGCGTTGGAATTAGCTCATTGGTAATTGGTTCTGGGAATGCGATCGCGCTTTTGATTTCTTTCGAGAGATTCTGCGGGCGATCGCATTTTTTTCATCTGCCTAGGCGCATCTAAATTTTACGCTTCCTGACCCGAGCCTTGATGAGTATCAAGTCTGATAAAATTCTTGTGGGGTGCGCGCGATAACCCGCCCAAAAATAAAATTTAGAGGCCAAACAGCTTAATTCTATCAACTTAATTAAACCACTCCTGACGCAAACAATAAATGGTTTTACGCGCTATGGGTAAGTCACTCTGTGTGCAGTGGACGCCCTACTAAGGACGTTCTTAATGCCTGAAACAATTGCTATTATTACATCTTTTTTTCTTCTTCCTGCTTCTTGCTTCCTTCTTCCTGACATCCGTTACATCCGTTACATCCGTTACATCCGTCGAGCGAATCCGTTGCCGAACTTCCTTCTTCCTAACATCCGTTACATCCGTTACAAAATCCGTTGCCGAACTTCCTTCGCCTCCAATTATTCGTTCATATTCTTGTACGTAGCAACAGCCGAAGGCGAACTCCGGTTTAAATAACGGAATATCCAATACTTAAATACCGTATCCAAGATAACGGGAAACGTCGCAATGAACAAAAATATGAACTGCCTATTTTCTGGTAGTCCCAAATGCCTCGATACACCTTCGAGAATTACTTCCCAACCGTGAGGCGAGTGGAATCCGACAAACACATCCGTAAACAAAATAATTACGAAAGCTTTCGCACTGTCGCTGAGGCCGTAAATCACATCGTCCATGAAAGACTTTAAAATCTCAATCTCTTTCTTGTTAGTGACGATAATCGCGACAAACGCCATGCACGAAATCAAATCGGCAAAAATATTTTTAATAGCTCCACTACTTTCAGCGCGGTATTCCTCCGCTAGCTCAACTGCTTTCTCGGCAATCTTCTGTTCCGTTTCCTCTAAAGAAAGCGACGGAGCACTGCCTATTAACCTTTCAAATTTGAGGTGCTGCTCAAATCTCTCCAGTTCTTGGAATGCTTCTTCTTCCAGGTTAACATTTATGAAAAGTGGAGCATTTTCTTGACCTCTAAAATGGTCAACTATCGGTCCCACTAGAAAGTTTTTGGAGATTTGATTCGTCAACAGCGGAACTAAAATCAAAAGCAAAATAAATCGGAGAGAAATAATTGTTTTTACTTTGGAATTGCGAAAATTCTTGACTACTTCTTTTTCAGCTCCCGGGTCTAAATCTTTAGTGATTCGATTCAAAGTTCCCAAAAGTGAGCGCGGTAACAAATTCACTTCTTCATAGTTAGTGTCAACCTCACCATCGTGAATTTTAACAGAATTAGCTGAACCTTTATTTGGGTCAGGTGGAGAGCTGCTGTTTGTGGTAGATTTTACCTGCACATTTACTGAACTGACCACCGGAACAATTGCCGTCGATCTACTATTATTAATATACTTGTCGATGACTCCATCAATAAACTCTAGCTTCTCAAATATAAGGGAGGCTATATCTTTATTGTTGAGATGTAATCCGTGCTGGTGATAATCGGCGCTGTACCCCGTTTTCGGTTTGGCCCCCACTCGCTCCGGCAGTTCCAAAAAAGAACGGCTAGCATTAAACTCAACCATTCGGGTTTGGATGACCTTGAGGTATTTTTGCAGTTCGGATTTAAAGTAAGACAGGGTGCTTTGTCCGTAATCTCCCGATCGCTCAGAGATTATTTGACCGCCAAAATGCTCGTCTTCGATCGCCTTAATTGCTAACGCAGCATCGTAGGCCTGTTCTAAGGCCCTCTCAGGCGTTTCTCGATACCATTGGTTAGCGCTGTAGAGATATTTTACAATCCTGTTCCACGGAGAAGTATTCATAGCTAAAGCGGGTTAGTTGGCTGTAGACATTAGTGATTAAAGTATTCACGGTATGGTAACAAATTTACATAAATTGAGAACTGCCATTAAGGACTCAATTTGGATTGTCGGATCTGCCCGCAGTGGCAAAACCACTCGTTTAGTCGAGCAGTTCTGCATTTGGAGCAAAACTGTCAAGCCCTTGCCCACAAAAGTTTCAGGGCGATCGAGTTCCGGGCGGCGGCGGGCTGGACAAACTGCCCCAGCAATTTTAGTCTTAGCAGCTAACGGAGACAACCGGCTAGAATTGGCCGATCGCATCGCCGTCGCTACCGAAGGAAAATATACCTTTCACTCCACAACGCCCTTCGGTTTTTTTGAGCAGGAGGTATTGCTATTTTGGCCCCTGCTAGTTCAGTCGCTGAATTTGAGAGCTCAATTTCCCCTGCGACTGCAACCTGAAACCGAACTGGAACTTGCCACGAGACTCTGGCGTCGCGAACTAGACGAAGGCATTTTGCAACAAACAGGGGTAAGTCCAAACCGAATGGTGCGTCGAACACTAGACTTATTACAACTTGCTGCTGTCAGCGGTACGCCCAGAGAAGAGATTCCCAGCATTCTGGAACAGGGATTTGCTATCTCAGGCGGCTCGACCAACCTGTGGATTAGCATGGGAGAGTTGCTGGAAAGGTGGCGGGAATGGTGCTTGACACGGGGGCTCCTGACTTACGGGATTGTTTGCGAACTCTACTGGCGCTATTTGTTGCCGGATAGCAGTTACCAGCAGCATTTGGCCTCTAGATACCAAGCTGTGATCGCAGACGATGTTGACGATTATCCGGCGATAAGTCGCCATTTGTTCGATCGAATGCTCGACCAAGGTGCAGCGGGGGCGTTCTCCTACAATTCAGATGGAGGAGTGCGTTTGGGCTTGGGGGCTGACACGGAATACCTAGCCCGACTCGAAGACCGCTGTCAAAGCGTGGAAAATTTGGATGCCAAAGCCGGTTTAGCCCCAGAGATTGGGGATTTAGCGGTAAGTTTAGCAGTTAATTCAGAGGGTTTTTATCCTTTAGGCTTGAGTTTGCCCGGATCGGTTCGATCGCTCCAAACCACTTCCCGGGCTCAACTGCTGCGAGAAACCGCCGAAATTATCGCGGATGCGGTGAAGTCACAAGCCGTGGAACCGCAGGAAATCGCCGTAATTGCCCCCGGGATGGATGCGATCGCCCGTTACAGTTTAACGGAAATTCTCGCGCGAGATGGTATCGCCGCCGTATCTCTCAACGATCAGCGTCCCCTCTCGACTACCCCAGAGATTCGGGCTTTACTCACTTTGTTAGCCTTAGTTTATCCGGGACTCGGCCGTTTAGTCGATCGAGACGGCGCTGCAGAAATGCTGGTAGTGTTGGGCAGCCAGAAACACCGTTCATTGGAAACAGAAGATTCCAACTCGACGTTCAATCTAAAATCTCAAATTCAAAATCAAAAATCGATCGACCAAGTGAGAGCAGGTTTAATCGCCGATCACTGTTTTTGTCCAGATATCGATCGACCTCAATTGCTGCCAATTACAGCCTTTCCCCGGTGGGACAGACTGGGACACCGAGCAGCCGGGGCCTACGAGCAGATTGTGGAGTGGATCGAACAACAGCGGTCGCAACAGCAGGAGCGGCTGTTGCCGAGTCCAATTGCCCTGCTCGATCGAGCCATCCAGAAATTTCTGATGAACGACAGATACCTCCCCTACGATCGGCTAGCAGCCCTGCGCGAGTTAATGGAAACCGCCAGCCACTACTGGGAAATCAACGGGCGAATGCAGCGCGTAGAACCAACAAAGGGCGGCGACTCAGAAACGATCGCCCGGTTCATCCAATTGTTGCGCCAAGGAACCGTCACCGCCAACCCATTTCCAGTGCGTCCAGAAGGCCCAGCAGCCAGAGCCGTCACCCTCGCCAACATCTTTCAGTACCGCAGCAGCCGCCGCGCCCACAAATGGCACTTTTGGCTTGATGCCGGCTCGCCCCTGTGGCTGAGCGGTGGTGCGGCGACATTGTTTGGTGCTCCCTTATTTTTGCGATCGCAACTCGGGCGCCCCTGGGAAACCGAAGACGAAACGACTGCCGACCAACAGCGACTGCGGCGAATTCTGCTAGATTTGTTAAGTCGCTGTTCCCTGCTTTACCTTTGCCACAGCGAATTATCCGTCAGTGGACAAGAACAAACCGGGCCGCTTCTGCCCCTAATTAACAGCTCTGTTTCTTGTCAGAAGTCAGCATAAGAAAGTCGGCTTCTGAAGGCAAGAGGCACATATTTATTCGGCATTCCGCAGGAGGAAAGAAAAAATTATGACAGCGAAAATTTTTATTTTTTCGGCTTCTGGATAAATACACCGGGCTGACTCGAAGCCAGACTTCTAGGTTCTATAGAACTGGGGCGATATTAAAGTATACCCAACATAGGCAGCAAAACGTGCAATCATTAATATTTTGAGATCAAAAGATGCCCGGATTAAAAAATATCCATAGCCGTTGCAGTTTTGATTTAGTATGCTAGAAATGATCGGGATTATTAATCAATTTTAAGCCAGATTTGTGGCAACAAACTGATACTAATCAGTTCTTAAAGTTAATCGGGATCGTCGTTTAAAGGAGCCAAAATAATGCCAAGTGCAGTGCCAGTAGTAAGTATACCAACACCAACACCAGAACCAACACCAGAACCAGAAACGCCAACACCAACACCAGAAACGCCAACACCAACACCAGAACCGCCAACACCAACTCCGACGCCGACTCCAACACCAACTCCCTCCGGGGACGACACATTTGGTGGCATAGACGACACATTGGGCGGAGGCTCAGGTACGTCGCCCGCAGTCATCGGCGGCGTAGTCCGTGGCACAGAAACCAACGACTCCTTAGTTGGCAGTCCCGGGCCCGACGTGATTTCCGGGCTGCAAGGCAACGACAACCTGCAAGGAGCCGACGGCGACGATTTAATATTCGGGGCCGACGATGACGACGTGCTGTTCGGCGCGCCAGGCAACGACGTTCTCGATGGCGGTTCAGGACTCGATACCCTGTACGGAGGCAAAGACAACGACTCCCTCGACGGGGGAAATAACCCTGACGTGCTTTACGGCAATGACGGCAACGACACGGTAATCGGAGGCGAAGGCAGAGACACGGCTTACGGCGGCAAAGGCAGCGACAGCTTGCGTGGAGGCTCTGGCGACGATAGCTTTTTGGGCGATCGAGGCGACGACATCCTGTGGGGCGACCAAGGTAACGACTCGCTCTTCGGCGGCGATGGTGAAGACTTGGTATTTGGCAACGAAGGAGGCGACTGGCTCTACGGAAACGCCGGCGGGGATACATTTTTTTCCGGCGACGGCGACGACATCGTATTCGGCGGCGACGGTGATGACATCGTGGACGGCGGCGCGGGCAACGACGTTCTTTGGGGCGAAGCAGGCAAAGACGTAGTGGCAGGAGGCGAAGGCAGAGATGTCTTCGTCATCGGTGCCTTCAGTTCCCCCAGCGGCAGCAGCGACGGCACTAACGCGGCTTTTCTCACTACAGGCGGCCCCGACATCGCCGATGCCGACATTTTCACAGACTTTCGCCAAGGCGAAGATTTAATCGGGTTAAGTGGCGACCTCAAGTTTGAAGATTTGGTAATCTTCCAAAGCGCCGAGACCAAAGCCGGAAGTACGATTATTCGCAACGGCGTCAGCGGCGACTTTTTAGCAGTATTGCCCGGAGTAGACAGCAGAACCCTAGGGCGAAGCTCATTTGTAATTGCCCCCACAGTTCCCGGCAGCGCAACTCCGCTTCCCCTGCCGACGCCGACAACCAGTCCGACGCCGACGCCGACAGCAAGTCCGACGCCGACAGCAAGTCCGACGCCGACAGCAAGTCCGACGCCGACAGCAAGTCCGAC
>NZ_JAUBUG010000062.1:0-35802 GCF_036705345.1 Microcoleus sp. B3-D2 | reverse complement strand
CCGACGCCGACAGCAAGTCCGACGCCGACAGCAAGTCCGACGCCGACAGCAAGTCCGACGCCGACAGCAAGTCCGACACCGACGCCGACACCGACGCCAGACGAGCCGGTGCCGACGTTCCCGACACCGACAGCCAGTCCGACGCCGAATTTCCCGACGCCGACAGGCAGTCCGACGCCGACAAGCAGTCCGACCCCCATCCTTAACCAACCTCCAAAAGCAGTTAACGACAACTTCACCACGGTTGCGGGTCAACAACTCACTCTCAACGTTCTGTTGAACGACACTGACGCGGAACAAAGCGCTCTGACTGTCACGACTTTTGCTCCAGCAAGCAAAGGGCAACTGGTTCCCGTGGGCGGCGGCGTATTCAAATACACCCCGAATCCGGGCTTCTCGGGTACTGACAGCTTCAGCTACTCGATCTCAGACGGTAACGGTGGCACAAGTCAGGCGGTAGCAACCATCCGCGTCAGCAGCCCGCCGCAGCTAGTAATTAACGACGGTGTGGTGGTTGCCAAAAGTAATCCTACCCAGACAATCACCGCTGCGGATTTGTTAGTGACAGATCCCGACAACACGCCGTCGGAAATCGTTTACACGATTACCAAAGCCCCCGACGCTACCAGAGGTTTTGTCCAAAGGGGCACCACCTTTCTCAACGTCGGCGGCAAATTCACGCAAGACGATATCAACAACAACATCGTCAAATACAACTTGCTGGCGACAGGTGGCAGCGACAGTTTCACGTTTACCGCCTCCGACGGGTCTGCAACTGTTGGGCCGGTATCCTTCAGCATCACGGTGGTAGATAATATTGTCGATCGCAGCGCACTCCCGGCCAGCAGCTTTACAGGCAGCAACCTCAGCGACTTCATCCTCGGCGGGGCAGGCGACGATACCCTATCTGGGGGCGACGGCAACGACATCATCGACGGCAGTGGCGGCAACGACGTCGAATTCGGTGAAGCAGGCAACGACTCGGTGGTGGGTGCGATCGGCAACGACACCGTTGACGGCGGACTGGGCAACGACACCGTTGACGGCGAAGACGGGATAGACTCGCTGATCGGCGGACTGGGCAACGACCTGATGTTCGGCGGCAATGACAATGACAACCTCTTGGGCGGTGACAATAACGACAGCATTGACGGCGGAACAGGCAATGACTCGATATTGGGAGAATCCGGCGACGACTCGATACTTGGTGGCACCGGGATTGACACCTTACTTGGTGGCATTGGCGACGACTCCCTCGACGGCGGTGAGGGCGACGACATCCTCGACGGTGGACTGGGCAGAAACTTGCTCGACGGCGGTATCAATAACGATTCCATATCCGGCGGCGACAGCGATGACACGATTTTGGGTGGACAAGGCAACGACACGGGACTCGGAGGTTCGGGCAATGACTACGTGTTGGGCGAGGCCGGCAGCGACTCCCTCGACGGCCAAGCGGGCGACGACACTCTCGACGGCGGTGCCGGCAGCGACTGTCTCAGCGGCGCCTTCGGCAATGACTTGGTATTGGGCGGCGATGACAACGACTCGCTTTCGGGCGGTGCGGGCAATGACATTTTGGGTGGCGGTGCCGGTTCTGACTTGCTCACGGGCGATGCTGGCAATGATTTCTTCTACTACGAAACTCCCAGCGAAGGCGTGGACGTGATTGCTGACTTTAACGCTAACGGCAGCGAGACCGACAGATTTTTGTTCAGGTCGTCAAATTTCGCAGGTTTAACCAACTCAGGAACTACTCTCGATTTCACCAGTTTTATCGTCAGGAATATCGGGTCTAGCGGCGACGACATCAGCAAGCAATCAGTCATTTTGTTTGAATCTAAATTTGATAACGCTCAAGCAGTAAATGCAGTGTTGAAGAATCAAAAGGGTTCTAGCAAAACGGGAGCTTTCTTCGTGTACCTGAACAATACTTTTAACAAGTACGTTCTCGGCTTTGACCCGAATGTGGCAGATGACAGTCTCCCAGCTTTTGATTTGGGAGTTTTGAATTCTATTCCTACAGTGCCGGGAGCGCTCAGCACCGTCATTACTGCATCTGACTTTAAGTTTATTTAGTAGTTTTTGAGTAGCGTCGCAAGGAGTCGGAACAATGCCCAGTGCAGTACCAGTAATTTTTCTCGAAGGGCGGCTACCCGATGAGAACGAGGATAGTTTGGATAGTGGCACGGCGCCGTCGCCTACGCCGTCGTCGGGAACGGAGCCGATGATGACGGGAACGGAGCCGATGATGACGGGGACCTCGACAACGATGACGACGGGGACTTCGACAACGATGACGGGGACTTCGACCACGATGACGGGGACTTCGACAACAATGACGGGGACTTCGACAACGATGACGGGGACTTCGACAACGATGACGGGGACGGGCCCGGACATTTCGATCACCCCGGTGCCGCGGCCACCTGTGACAGTTCCCACGCCTCCCCCAGAGCCACTTTTTGTCGATGGCTTAGTTGTGGCAAATGACGGCAGTAACTATTTAATCGGCAGCTTGTTCAATGACACGATTTCCGGGGGTGGCGGCGACGACACGCTTTTGAGTCGGGACGGAGACGATCTACTTAGGGGTGAAGACGGTAACGATTCTCTCAACGGTGGCGCTGGTAAAGATATCGTTGAGGGCGGGCGTGGCAATGACACGGCACGGGGCGGCAAAGGCGATGACTTGGTTTCTGGCGACCAAGGCGATGACCTAGCTTTTGGCGACCAGGGCAACGATCTTGTCTTGGGTTCTGAAGGCAACGACTCGCTCTATGGCGGTAAAGGCAATGACTGTCTGCGCGGAGGTGGCGAGGACGACCTGATTTTTGGCGACAAGGGCAATGACAGTGTTTTTGGCGACACGGGTAACGACTGCCTCATAGGCGCTGGGGGCAATGATATTTTGTTGGGCTCCGAGGGCGGGGATGTCATCACCGGCGGTGTTGGTAACGATACTGGTGACGGCGGCGAGGGTGATGACCTGCTCTTTGGGGGCGACGGCACTGATTCTTTGTCGGGAGATGCTGGGGATGATATTCTTTCGGGCGATCGCGGGTCTGATACTCTGACAGGAGGCGACGGATCGGATATCTTTGTTCTCGGTAGGGTCGGCACGTCGCCTGGTAGCAACGGGTTTCTCACTACTGGGGGCCGCGAAATCGGCGATGCTGATGTAATTAGAGATTTTAATCCGGGAGATTTGATCGGTCTGGCTGGAGGCTTGAACTTTACCGAATTAGAAATTTTCCAGGGCCAAGGCTCGAATTCTAGCAACACGATTATTAGGGACAGGCAAACTGGGGAATTTTTGGCGGTGTTGATTGATGTTCGATCGAACTCGCTAGATGAATCTCGGTTCACTACAGCTCAAATACCGCGCGTAGATGACAATCCCTTCACCATTGAGGGGACAACTGCTTCTCCGGCACCATCACCGGGGACAAGTGCTTCTCCAGCACCATCACCCGGGACAACTGCTTCTCCGGCACCATCACCCGGAACCACTGCTTCTCCGGCACCATCACCCGGAACCACTGCTTCTCCGGCACCATCACCCGGGACAACTGCTTCTCCGGCACCATCACCCGGGACAACTGCTTCTCCGGCACCATCACCCGGAACCACTGCTTCTCCGGCACCATCACCCGGAACCACTGCTTCTCCGGCACCGAGTCCAGCTCCGGCACCGAGTCCAACTCCGGAACCGACTCCGAGCCCAACTCCATCCCCAGGGACAACTCCGAGTCCAACTCCATCACCATCACCGGGGACAACCACGAGCCCCACAACGGGGACATTGCCGACACAGGTTCCGAGTCCGAGTCCGACTCCGAGTCCGAGTCCGACAGCAGGGGGGACAACTCCGAGTCCGAGTCCTTCGATCGTCCCCACTCCAACTGCGGCGACCCCAACTCCTCCGCCTTTGGGCGGGGGGCCGACTCCGCCGAGTTTTACATCTCCGACTCCTAACCAGCCACCGATCGTGGAAGCTGGCAAGACGGTGACTGGTTTGCAGAATTTGCCTCTGTCTCTGAGCATTTCGGCGCCCAGCGACCCGGAGGGCCAGCCACTGTCGATCGCGGTAGTCGGACTTCCCAATCCTACTTTTGGTCAGGTAATTACGGGTACAAACCCCCTCAGCGTGAACCAAAAGTTAACCGTTCAGGATTTACTTGGGCTGAAATTTCAACCTGGAACAAACGCGATCGGGTCAGCCGGTTCTTTCAGCTACAGCGTAGCTGACGACCAAGGCGGCACGGCAGCAGCCTCAGTCGCAATTAACATCAATTCTTTCGATACCTCCGTAACTGTTCCAACTACCCTGTCGCCGATTGCTGTCAGTGACGGCCTCGTATTTACGAGTACGAATAATTCGCAGCCCACTTTCATCGACGTGCTGGCCAACGATTCCAGCCCGCAACCAGGATCGCTCAACATTATCAATGTCAGCACACCGCAACTGGGGATAGCTGTAAATCTTGTCTCTCAAGTGCAATTCATCCCCGGCAACGTAGCGGGTACAACTGCTTTCACCTACAGCGTCAGCGACGGATTGGGGACAACTCCGGGCGTGGGTACTATCACCGTTCAAATCTTGCCTGCAGATAGCGGGCCTAACAATTTGGTTGGGGGTTCTTTGCCGGACAATTTGGACGGTTTGGCGGGCAGCGATACTATTGACGGTCAAGGCGGCAACGATACGATTAACGGCGGTTTGGATAACGACGTGCTCGTAGGGGGCCTCGGCGCAGATACCATGACGGGGGGCGGCGGCAGCAATCAATTCCGCTATACCAGCCCTGCACAAGGTGGGCCAGTCTTTGATGCGGCTTCTTCGACGGCGATCGATGCTGCGATCGCGGCGGGCGGATACGATGTGATTACTGATTTTAACGGTCTCGGTGTGCCGATCGCCGATCAGTTTAATTTTGCCCCCGGATTTGCCAATCTCAGCAATGGCAGTCAAGTTCTGCTGAATGTGCAGACAACTGTTTCTGCAAATATTCTGGGAGGAACTGCTTTCTTGTTTGCTTACGATTCCGGTGGCAATACTTACATCATTTATGACGGCAATGGCAATAACGTGGCCGGTGCTGATTCTCGCATTTTGGCGAAGTTAAATGGTGTAACTGGGGTTTCTTCTCTTTCGGGCTTTGACTTCACGTTTATCTAAAAAGATAAGAGGTTTGAAACCGCAGATTAACGCAGATAAACGCCGATTGTCTTGGCTTTATCTGCGTTAATTTGTGTTTAGCTGAGGTAAAATTAAATCTCTTTTTTTTGAATAAAAGTCCCAAAAAAGAGCCAAGTATAGCACCGAAGTTTGAGAAAAGTCCGAGGTTTGAAACCGCATAAAAACGCAGATAAACTACCAAGAAATGGGCGTTTATCTGCGTTTATTTGCGTTCATCTGCAGTGAAAAATTAAATCTGATTTTCTTCAGAAAACAATCCCAGCAAAGGGCCGAGAATAGCGCCGAAAACAAAGCCGCCGGCGTGGGCCCAGTAGGCAACTCCCCCGGATTCCATGCCGACACTTGCCGGGGCATTCAACGAAGCCAGGCCGCTCAATGCTTGCTGTGCAAACCAAAATCCTAGAAAGAAGAAAGCGGGGACTCTGACGGTGGTAAAAAAGATTCCCAAGGGAAGCAGTGTCAGAACTCTGGCTTGGGGATATCTGAGAATGTAAGCTCCCATCACGCCTGCGATCGCGCCGCTAGCACCTAGGGACGGAATGGCAGATGATGAGGAAAAAAACCACTGAGTTAGTGATGCTAAAACGCCGCAAGTAAGGTAAAATATTATAAATTTGACGTGCCCTAAACGATCTTCTACGTTGTTGCCAAAAATCCACAAAAATAACATATTGCCGGCAATGTGAAGAAAGCCTGCGTGCAGGAATTGGGAGCTAATTAGTGTTGTCCATTCGGGAAATGGCGAAGCTGGCAGGGCAACCCGACACATATTGCTTAACTGGCAAGGAATTACAGCCCAAGAGTAGAAGAATTGGGTTAATTGTCGATCGCCCAAACTGAGTTCGTACAAAAATACTAATATGTTTGCGGCAACCAGCCCGTAGGTAACGTAGGGAGTGATAGTAATGGGATTTTCATCGCGTAAGGGAACCACGGCCTTTTTTCCTCATCAAAATATTGGCAACACAGTAGCGCATTTATAGCCTAGGTGTCTCCTGTCTAAAGGAAGAGGCAAGAAGGCAATCGATTTTAGATTTTAGATTTTAGATTTTAGATTTTAGATTTGAAGAAAGCGACTTGACGGATGTATCCGGGGGCTGGTTATCGGATACTATATTTTTTATTTCTGCACGCATGAATCCGGGGGCTGGTACCGCCCCCGGGTGCCGCAAGCGTCCTTCAAACCCGCCGTATTCCACTGAAACAAAAATAAAACCCATTTAATAAAACCCTCCACCTTGCAGTTAGTTGAATATCTGCTTTTTAGTGTTGGGTTTTATTTTACCGGAAAGGCGTATATTGTAGGATTGCAGAGCAAGTTTGTAGCTGCGATATTGGTGCGGGTTTTCACCTCTCAACAAAACTACAAACTTATTTATCCCCTTGCTGATTACATTTTTACAGCGGGGCTAGTCGAAGGTTTAGGCGACTTAATTTCCTGGGAAACTGCACGGGCGCGGTAGAGTTTAGCAACGGCTTGCTCGCACTTAGACAAATCCGATTCTATCTCTGTCAAAATGGCAGTTGATACGGGATCTGTGAACTTCACGCGCAGGTTGTTGACATCGACAACACCGGTTTGCAACTCACCTAGAGTGCTCCGCAGCAAAAACGTTTCATCCGTTCCTTGCATCGAAGCTTTTAATTTAGCGTATTTGTCAGCAATTTGGGCAGGAATTGAGGGTTTTTCACCGAAATCGTTGAGGCGTTTTTCGAGAGCGAGGATGTGGTTCTGTTTGTTTTGAATCATTTCTCTCAAGAGCGATCGCAAATCGCTGTCTTGGGTTTTTTCCGCATAATTTTGAAACGCTTCGCAAGCATAGCGTTCCCCTGCGAGGGCGGTATTCAAACCTTTAACAATGTCGCCTTGTGTAGAACCTCCCCAACCATTAGCTAATTTCCACCATTCTGCATTTGTGTCACTTTCTTCTGGCAAACCGACTTCTTTTCCGCCGTAACCGAGGCGAGCCATAATTGCAGTGGTAAATATTGCTAAATCTCCAGGTTGGCGGGAAGTAATCAAGTTGCCGTCAACTACTAAAGCTTCGTTAATGTAGTTAGCCCCGGCATTAATCATGTCTGTTTTAATTGCCAAGAAACCAGTCGCATTTTTGCCTTTCAGCAAGTCGGCTTCAATCAAAACTTGCGGGCCGTGGCAAACAGCAGCGACGAGTTTTCCTTGCTCAAATGCTTCTCGTACAAACCTTACTGTGTTGGGATTAGTCCGCATTGTATCGGGAGCCATGCCGCCGGGAATTATCACTGCATCGAATTCTGCGGGCACTGCTTCTGTGGTAGTTCCGTCAGCTTGCTGGGCAACTTTTCCTTGTTTCCCTGCGTACTTTTCGTTTGTGCGCGAACCGAGGACAACTACTTCAAATCCTGCTTGTTTTAAGGCGTTGTAAGGAACTAAAAATTCCGAATCTTCAACTCCATTTTCAATGAGTATGGCAACTCGTTTTGTGTCGCTACCGTTATCGGTTGTCATAATCAACATTCCTCAGACTATCTTTTATCTCACCCTAAATGATTTATGATGTTTTTAGCGTCTTGCTAAAGTGATAAATTAGTTGGTTTTAAAAGATATCAGCGTGAGCCTTGAGAGGTATTTTACAGTAATTGTCTCAATGTACATAAGAGGCTCCATTAATGTCGATCGTAGTCCCGGTAGCGTGTGCAGCTAAACCCGACGCTAAAAACGCGATAACATTGGCAACATCTTGAGGAGGAGCGATTTTGCCGATCGGGATATCGCGAAGAATATCAGCTTCACCGAACTCCTGAATAAACTGATTAGACATTTCTGTACTGACAAATCCCGGTGCAACTGTAAATGCCAAAATATTATCAGCCGCAAACCCTCTAGCAATGCTGCGAGTTAAAGCAACAATAGCACCTTTAGAAGCGGCGTAGTGCAGATAATTCGGGTCATCGCCGCGAAAAGCAGCGCGACTTGCTATATTAATAATTGTGCCGACTCGGCGAGTTTGAAAATGCAGGATAGATTCCCGGCATAAATCGGCAACGGCAACTAAATTTACTTGTAGAGTTTGCTGCCAAGCTGAAGACCAAATATCGAATTTGTCCTCTATACCCGCTGACTGCATAATCCCCGCATTATTAACTAAAATATCAATATGACCGCGCCATTTTAAAGCATCTCGCCACAAACTCGATGCCGCATTTTCCACCATCAAATCGGCTGCCAATAAATAACAGCGATCGCGCGCAACACTTGCTGCTACCGCTTCCGCTTCTTTCTGACTGCGAAAGTAATGCAAAATCACCTCGGCCCCAGCATTAACCAGAGTCCGCACCGTCACTGCACCAATCCCTTTCGAGCCACCAGTTACTAAAATTACCTTTCCGGTTAAATCAATCATTTCTCTCTCTCTTTTCTCTTTCTCTGCCCCCTCAACACCCTCTGCAGTTAATAAAAAAAATAAATCTCCTTCACATACGAAATAGAATTGCTATATGATACAGCACATTTCATCTAATGTGTATGCGATTTCCTCATGCTGATGGATATCTGCCATAGACCTCTCCAAAAACTTCCAAATCCTTTACCCTGTTGGTTTCTATTGGAAATATAGCCACTGGTTACAGCACTATAGCTTGTTTGTCCTTAAAGTCTATAACTACAGTGGATTGGGCAGCAAAGGTCGAATCAGCTCCATAATTCGATCGGAATTAAAATTATTGATATAATCGGTTAGTGCTTGGGACAAACGTGCTTTGGAGGCTGGAAGTTGTCCAATTAATTCATTCATAACTTCGGTATCGAGATAGTAAGCGGCTTGATACATTTGTTCTAACCATTGAGGCGGCATCATGGACAGATCTTCTACAGACACCGTTTCAACTAATTGTTTTTGCGGGGTTTGTTCTACGACTTCGTAGATATATTTTACTCCCAAATATTTAGCTAGTTTGTCAAAGATCTCTTTCTGCTGAAATGGCTTGCTTATAAAGTCGTTAAAGCCAGCCATAAGAACTTTCTCTCGCTCTTCTCCAAAAATACTGGCAGTTAAAGCAATAATGACAGTTTCTTGGCTCTGAGGGCGTTCTCTAATATGTTTAGTAGCTGTGTAGCCATCCACGATCGGCATTCGCAAATCCATCAGAATCAGGTGCGGCCGCCAACTCTTCCACAGTGAGACTGCCTCCACTCCCTGTTTTGCTTCTCTCACCTCAAAACCAACCGAGGTCAGAATATCGACTAACAAGTGGCGATTTTCTTCTAAATCTTCAACAATAAGAATGCGGTAAGTCGGTTGTCCGGGAGCTAAACCAATTACTCTTTGATTACTTGATTCTGGGGGTAAGGATTCTGCTTGAGGTAACTGTACAGGAATCTCAAAGGAAAAAGTGCTACCTCGGTGCAAAGTGCTTTTAAGGCGAATTTGACCGCCCATGAGTTTGACGAGTTTTTGACTGATGGCTAAACCCAGCCCACTGCCTTGACTCAAATTATTCCCAGCTTGGGCTTGTACGAATACCTTAAATAATTTATCCATTTCTCTGGGCGCAATTCCCACGCCTGTATCCTCAACTTCAAAAGATAGGTGACAGGATGTTTTTTCTCTTTTTGTTGCTGTTACCCGTAGGGTGACGCTTCCTTGGTTGGTAAACTTAATCGCATTACCGAGCAGATTGACTAAGATTTGATAGAGTTTTTTATCGTCGCTATGCACAGATTGAGGAATGTCGGGAGCTAGCTCAAAAATTAGTTGCAATTCTTTAGATTGGACTTTAACTTGGAACATTTCTTCAATAGAAGCCAGCAAATTTCTCAAATCAAAGTCAGAAAGATTGAGTGTCATCCGTCCGCTCTCTATTTTGGATAAATCTAAAATATCGTTAATCAAGTCCAATAAATGTCTACCGCTACGGTTGACAATTTGTAAACGTTCTTGGAGAGAAGGAGTCAGATTTCTCTCATAGCTCATCAATTGCGTGAATCCCAAAATTGAGTTCAGGGGGGTGCGGAGTTCGTGGCTCATGTTGGCGAGGAAGACAGTCTTGGCTTGGTTTGCTTCATTTGCGTGGTGAAATTCCCACTCAGCTTGTTTGCGATCGCTAATGTCAATTAAATATCCCAAGATTTCTACTGGTTTACTTGAACCATCTCGAATTAGCCTAAGCTGACCCAGCATCCAGCGATAAACCCCATCGGAGCGACGAAGACGGTATTCGTGGAAATAAAAATCATTAACGAATACATTTGGTAAGCCATTAAGCACTGGTTCTACATCATCGGGGTGTAAATGATTCACCCAAAATTTAGAATCTTCTAAAAACTCGCTGGTTTCGTAGCCCAATATATCTTTGATATTTTCGCTGACGAACGTTGCTGCATAATCGCCAGCAGGTTTACAGCTAAAAATGACCACGGGGCTGTAGTTTAGAAGAAAGTGGAGGCGATTTGTGGTAGCTTGCAAGGCTTGCTCAGCCAGTTTTAGCTCTGTTGCGTCTTCCTGAACGGCAACATATACAGTTCCGTATTCAGGATGCTCAAACATGGATGTATGAACTCTGCACCAAAAGAGAGTTCCATCTTTCTTTTTATTGTGGACTTCATATTTCGCTTCCCCGGTCTGTTCAATTTGAGTGACGATATCTAGAACGGTTACATCTGGTGTAAGCTTTGTATCGACATAATTCAAGACACCAACGGATTGACCTGCGAGTTCGCCCTCTGTGTAGCCAAACATAGTGTCAAAGGTAGGATTGGTGTAGACTATTATGAGGTCGGAGGCTTTAATCAAACACACTCCTCCTCCCATGTTATTCATGATAATGCTGTGAAGTTCTAGCGTCTTTTGAGCTTCTTTGCGAGCCGTAATTTCTTGGAGCTGAGCAATAAAATGCAGTGGATTTCCCTGTTCATCTTGTACTAGCGATCCATTAAGAAGAATCCAAATAATATGTCCTTGTTTGTGGAAATACCGTTTTTCCAGTTGGTAAGTTGAAATTGTTCCTGCTAATAGTTGATTGGCATAACTAAGATCCGCTTCTAAATCGTCAGGATGAGTAATGTCTTGGAAAGTTAACGCTAACAACTCTTCTGAGGAGTAGCCCAGAATCTGACATAAGGCAGGATTGACTTTAATCCAGTGCCCATCAAGTGAAACGAGCGCCATCCCGATAGAGGCATCTTCAAACGCATGGCGAAACTGCTCTTCACTGTTTCGTAAAGCCATCTCAATTTGTTGGCGATTTATTTCAGCTCGTTTGCGATCGGTGATGTCGCGTTTAATAACAGAACCCCCAATAATTCTGCCTGTGGTGTCCTTCAGAGGTGATATGGTACAAGATATGTGGATAAGCTGTCCATCTTTTCGGACACGCACGGTTTCATAGTTTTTAACCGTTTCTCCTTGTCGAATCGTTTCTAGGATGTGCTGTTCTTCGTAGGTAAGATGGGAGGGAATTAGAAGGAGGATCGATTGTCCTATGATTTCTTCAGCCTTGTAGCCAAAGATTTTTTCTGCTGCATTGTTCCAGGTTAAAATGATGCCGTCTAATGACTTGCTAATAACTGCCTCACCAGAGTATTCCACAATCGCTGCCATGTGAGCCAGTGATGCTTCTACTTGCTTGCGATCGCTAATATCGCGCAGAATAACAGTCAATACCGTTTCGTCTCCCATTTCCAGCCTAGAAATAGAGGCTTCAGCCGAAAACTGCGTTCCATCTTGACGACGAGCCAAAATCTCGCCTCGTTCTCCCATCCTTCGCGCTCTGGTAGAAGACTGTGCAAATTGTTTGATATGCTGCGGATGTGCATCTCTAAACTGTTCTGGCAGCAGTAAATTCAGAGGCTCCCCTAAAATATCCTCCATTTTATAGCCAAACATCTTTTCTGCCCCTTGATTAAACAGGGTTATGCGTTGAGTGCGATCGATGGAAATAATTGCATCATTGGCGATTTCTAGAATTCGTGCAAAACGAGCCTGCGATTTTTGTAAAGCATCTGTTCGTTCAGCCACAAGAACTTCTAAAGTTTCGTTAAGTTTTTTAATTTCTTTTTCGGCTTGTTGGCGCTTGTAATCTATCTGGTTCAAAAAGCGAGCCGTCCCCAAGATGAGAATTGAGAACGTCAAAACCATAACAGTTGAACGCAATGTACAGCCAAAATTAGCATTATACCAGCCTAAATTTTGTCCCTGAAGAGTGAACCAGTTCAGTGTCACTGGAAAGATTGTCCCCCAAGGCAGCAACCACCGAACCATTACTCCGCCTACCAGGGGACTGGTTACTACTTGCATTAATCCTTCGTTAGGGCGGAGCAATAAAATTCCTCCATAGAGGATGAAAAAGGTGGCGATCGTGTTTACGGGTTGAGCCGTCGTAATTGTGACCAAACGTTCAAGAATATCGACATTAAATAGGTATCCAAATAAAGCTAGTAGAGAAATTAAAGCTGCAACACTACTAAAAATCTGAGCCAACCAAGTGTCCCGTTGGGAATTTTTCCCTAACAGTAACAGTGCTAGTCCCATCAGCAAAAAATTTAGGGCGGTATTTACTCCCATTCTTCCCGGATAAGGAGTCGCTGAAGACACGAAATCTCGGAAAAGCCACTCATCAATACCCAGCTTCCAACCAAAAATATACTGGCTCAGCGTCAGCAAACCGATGATGATTATGAATCCTGCCATCCCTTGAGCCATGCGATGGTGCAGTCGGGTTCTGTGGTATTGCAACAATCTCAAAGACACTCCGGCCAGCAAAAAGCAAATTGCCGTGTTTGCTTTCATGGTCGAAGTCATACCGAAAAAACCACTTTTGAGTAGGGAGATGTCAAATTGCCAACCCAGCAGCACGAGACATCCGATCGCAATGACGAGTAGACTTGCCATGTGAGAAATGCGCTTGTTCATAAATCGCCTGCTTGGGTTGAAACAATCTTCTTCTGATGTTAGGCGAAGCGAAGAAGGGCAACCACGGGGGGACGGCTCCTACCCGAACAATACAGACTTTGTAGGGCTGCGCCCCCTTGCCAGCTCAATATATCCGTAGTCGCAGCACTTCTTTCTGCGTAAAGTTACCTTTATAACCTCATAATTCAACTATACTATTTGTGCATACGCTTTTATTCCTCTAGCAGGAAACTAGGGAAATTAATATGATTGTCGATAGAACTAGCGATAGAAGTAGCGATGGAACTAGAAACTACCGAGGCAATATTTTAATTGTTGACGATCTGCCTGATAACCTGCGTCTTCTCAGGGATACTTTGAGGGCAGAGGGTTATAAAGTTCGCAGTGCAATAACAGGGACACTGGCGCTCAGAGCCGCCCAATCGCCATCGACGGAGTTAATTTTACTCGACATTAAATTGCCTGATATGGATGGTTATGAAGTTTGCAGACAATTAAAATCTGATGAGCGCACTGCAGACATTCCAATAATTTTTTTAAGTGCGCTAAATGAAACTTTCAATAAGGTGCAAGGGCTGGCTGCGGGAGGGGTAGATTATATTGCTAAGCCATTTCAAGTCGAAGAAGTATTAGCGCGTGTCGAAACCCACCTAACTATCGGAAGGCTGCAACAAAAACTCCAAAAGCAGAATTTACGTCTCTTGATAGAAATTGAAGAACGGCAACGTCTCGAAGAGTCTCTCTTTGCCGAAAAGGAATTGGCTCAAGTGACACTGGAATCAATTGGCGATGCGGTCATTACTACTGATGCCGAAGGTAATGTGAGATATTTCAATCCTATAGCTGAGCGACTGACAGGCTGGAATGCTCATGAAGTTCAAGGAGTTCCCTTGTCTACAGTCTTCCTAATTGTTGATTCCGTAACGGGAGAGCCAGTAGAGAATCCTATAAACAAGGCTCTATTAGAGCAGCGAATTGTGAGCTTACCTCACAATACTATTCTGATTGCCCATGATGGAACCGAGTATCCCATTGCTGACTCGGCAGCACCGATTCGAGACCGTAAAGGTCAAATTATCGGGGCAGTTATGGTCTTTCATGACGTTACTGAATCGCGCTATCTCAGCCGTCAACTCTCTTGGGCAGCCAGTCACGATGCCCTGACGGGGTTAATCAACCGTCGAAGATTTGAGCAACATTTAGTTGATGCGATCGCTTCTGTTGAAGATAGCAATCAGCAGCACGCTCTCTGTTATTTAGATTTAGATCAGTTCAAAGTCATTAACGATACCGCAGGTCATATTGCTGGGGATGAGCTACTGCGACAAATCACTACACTTTTACAAAAGGGACTCCCCGGTAATGACACACTGGCTCGCTTGGGAGGTGATGAATTTGGTCTTTTGCTCACTCAATGTCCACTATCTCAAGCAACTCAGATTGCGGAAAACCTCAAAGACCTAGTGCATCAATTTCGGTTTATTTGGAATGGCAACACCTTTATCATCGGAGTCAGCATTGGAGTTGTGGCCATTGACCACACCACCCAAAATTTGATGGAGCTTCTGGGAGCGGCTGATGCAGCTTGTTATGCCGCCAAAGCCAGAGGGCGAAACTGTGTTCATATTTATCGTCTAGATGATGGCGAACTAATTAAACAACGTGGTGAGAGGCAGTTGATTTCCAAAATCACCCGAGCGCTGGAAACCAATAGTTTTTGTCTCTATTACCAAAAGATTGTCTCTATTACCTCTAAACCATTAGTAGAGCATTATGAGATTTTGCTCAGAATGCTGGACGAAGATGGAAAAATAGTATCTCCAAATGAGTTTATTCCCGCGGCAGAGCGTTACGGCTTGATAACTGAGATCGATTGTTGGGTAATCGAAACTTTTTTCTCTAATTATCACAAATTGCCTGCAAAAAATGTTCTTAGTCAAGGCTTGTATACGATAAATCTTTCTGGGGCTAGCATTAGTAACAATCAGTTTTTGAGGCTTTTAATCGAACAATTTTCTCGCTACCAAGTCCCCCCACAAGCCATTGGTTTTGAAATCACAGAAACCGCAGCGATCGCAAACTTCGAGCAAGCTAGATATTTCATAAGCGAACTCAAAAAAATTGGCTGTCGCTTTGCTTTAGATGATTTTGGCAGTGGGTTGAGTTCCTTTGCTTATCTGCTCAATTTACCAGTTGATTATTTAAAAATTGATGGTGCTTTTGTCAAGAATATTAATCATAATTTGATTTCTCAAGCCCTGGTTGAAGGTTTTAATCGTATTGCCCATGCGATGAATCTTGAAACTATAGCTGAGTTTGTCGAAGACGAGACTATCTTAGAAAAATTGCGGGAGATTGGAGTAGATTATGCTCAGGGTTATGGGATCGCCCGCCCCGTCCCTATTAATTTTAATCGCTAGCCATCGCACGCTTGCCAGCGAACCCATTGCCTCACGCCTGCCCATTGTCTGGATGCCTCCAAGAGTCGATCGCCCGCTGCTACAAGGCTAGCTCAATTTACTGTGTCACATTTAGATCGAATGTGCTGTAATTGTAAAGGATTGAGTGTTCTATTGGAAATAAACCGGAAAATTTGCCATGAAAGCAGTTGCGTTCGATCGCTACGGTTCAGCCGAGGAATTGCAATACCGAGAGTTGGAAAAGCCGATCGCCAAACCCAACGAATTGTTAGTGCGAGTTCGCGCTAGCAGCGTCAATCCCGTAGACTGGAAAATCCGGCAAGGACACTTGCAACTATTAACAGGATATAACTTTCCTCGAATAGTCGGTTCTGACATCTCTGGAGTTGTCGTGGAAGTCGGCCGCGAAGTCACCAAATTTCAACCCGGAGATGAAGTTTATACTTTCTTAAATCCCATCAGTGGGGGTGCTTGCGCCGAATATGCAGTCGTGGCAGAATCGGATGCGGCAATTAAACCGAAAAACATCACTCATGCAGAAGCAGCAGCAGTACCGATCGCAGGTTTAACTGCTTTGCAATCGCTCAGGGATTTGGGTCAAATCCAAGCAGGAAACAAAGTATTGATTAACGGCGCTTCCGGCGGAGTTGGCACTTTTGCCGTGCAATTTGCGAAAGCAATAAATGCGGAAGTAACGGGAGTTTGCAGTGCAAAAAATAGAGAATTGGTCAAGAGTTTGGGAGCAGATTTTGTCCTGGATTACGAAGAAATTGACTTTACTCAACAAACCGATAAATATGATATAATTTTAGATGCTGTCGGGACAAGAACATTTGGTGAATGCGAAAAAGTGCTGCAACCAGAGGGAGTTTATATATCGACTTTGCCAAGTTTCGAGAACCTCGCACCGATGTTAACGAGCTGGTTTATCTCGGGTAAAAAAGCTAAATTCATTCTAGCCAATGCCAACACCAGCGATTTAGAGGCTTTGCGGGAGTTAATAGAATCCGATAAAGTTGAGCCGATTGTCGATCGCACTTACAGCTTAGCAGAAGTAGCAGCAGCCCACGCTTACAGCCAAACCGGCCGCGCGATCGGCAAAATTGCGATCGTGATTGAATAATGAAGGCACGACACGGGTTTTGACACCGCTACAGGGATTAATTATCGATCGTTCCTTCTGCTGCTGAAGTCAGAATGAAGAATGAAGAAGGAAGTCGGAGCAAATATGAAATAACTATTCTCAATTTTCAATTTCCAATTAATTACCAATTTCCAATTACCCATTACCAATTACCCATTCCCTATGACTGCTCCCTCAAACTTGGAGACATCCGAACAAGGTTCCGACAACAACCTCGAAGCAATTAGCTCGGAAAACAGCATTGCACCAATCGTAGGCGGTGCGATGGGTTCCCGCAACTTAGAAAACGAATTTCTCGACGAACTTCCCGACGAAGTTGAGATGTCTTTGTTCGAGCATTTAGAAGAATTGCGTATGCGACTTTTCTACTCGCTAATTGCAGTAGCAATCGCTGTAATCGGTTGCTTTTTCACAGTTAAACCCATCGTGCAACTGCTAGAAGTACCCGCCGGACCCGTCAAGTTTCTGCAACTAGCTCCCGGCGAGTATTTCTTTGTTTCTATCGAAGTAGCCGGATACAGCGGTTTGCTGATCGCCACTCCGTTTATTTTTTACCAGATAGCGCTGTTTGTTCTCCCCGGTTTGACTCGCAAAGAACGCAGGTTGCTCGGGCCGGTGTTTTTCGGATCGAGTTTCCTATTTTTGGGCGGTTTAGTATTTGCTTACATCGCTCTGATTCCGGCGGCGCTCAACTTCTTTGTTAGCTATGGGGCGGATGTTGTAGAGCAGTTGTGGTCGATCGACAAATACTTTAAATTTGTACTGCTGTTAATGTTCTGCACTGGCTTAGCTTTTCAAATCCCGATCGTCCTAGTATTGCTCGGTGTTTTGGGCATATTTTCTTCCAACCAAATGCTCTCCGGCTGGCGGTATGTAGTCTTGGGAGCGGCAGTTTTGGGAGCGGTGTTAACGCCTTCTACTGACCCTTTAACGCAAAGTCTTTTAGGAGGTGCGATCCTCGGCTTGTATTTGGGCGGCGTTGGTTTGGTGAAGCTTTTAGGACGATGAGAATTAAGAATAGCAGACAATGTAAAAGTTACCCAACATCTGAATTTTAAAATTGTCTGCTATTTTTAGCCGGGATTGGGATTGTTTTCAACTTCTGTTAAAAACATTGCTTCAGCTATTTTGAGGGAGAATTCCCTATTTACTTAAGTAAGCTTATAAACATTGTGTAAAGCTAAGCTTCTCAGCTATTGGAGTAAGTTGATTGTTTTATATGATAATCTTTGCTGATTTAGTGTCTATTTGATAAGTATTTAATATAAAATATAAAATTCACATTAGCAAAGTTTAGTGGTAGGTGTCTGGGGTCAAGGTTTTGAGCCTTAATTCACACTATTTTTTAGGCGATCGGGCTGGCAATCATAAGTTATTTTAATAAGTTTGTTTTTAAGGTTTTCATGAAGATTTGACACGAGCCGATCCTTAGTATTCGATTGAGAGATAACATACCAACACAGTGAAATTACTGAACAAGAACGTAAAACTTCAGCAAGAGAGTCAACCTGGCTCACTGAAGTCTAGCTATATCTTTTGAGTTTCCTGGCTGCCTAAGATAGGAGACTTTTTGGTTTTTTGGGTGGATTTTTTAGTAAGTTCATTTGAAAAATCCACACTGTAGATTTTTACCTTTTTGACGGTTTCAGTTTATTAATATCCATAGGAAATTAAATATATGGCAACTGGCACTACTGGTCCTGACTACTTCTCCGGCCCTCCCGCTTCCACTGCTGGCAATGACACCATCTATGGTCTGGATGGGGATGACTGGCTGGATGGCTTGGACGGCGATGACTGGCTGGATGGCGGAGTTGGCAAGGACTTTCTCAATGGCGGGGTTGGCAATGACTTTCTCTCTGGCGGGGATGGCAATGACAATCTCTATGGCGGAGTTGGCGATGACAATCTCTATGGCGGGGATGGCGATGACAATCTCAAGGGCGGGGATGGCAATGACTTTCTCTCTGGCGGAGTTGGCACTGACTTTCTCTATGGCGAGGTTGGCAATGACTTTCTCTATGGCGATATTGGCAATGACTTTCTCTATGGCGGGGTTGGCAATGACATTCTCGTTGGCGGGAATGGCAATGACAATATCAATGCCGGGGTTGGCAATGACGATCTCTCTGGCGGGAATGGCAATGACAATATCAAGGGCGAGGTTGGCAATGACAATCTCTCTGGCGGGTTGGGCAATGACAATATCAATGGCGGGGATGGCAATGACTTTCTCAATGGCGGGGATGGCAATGACTCGCTCTATGGCGGAGATGGCATCGACACAGTATCTTACACGGGTGCGCCAAGGACGGGCGTATATCTCCAGTTGGGGGCAGTCGGCGACGGGTCGGGGTTAGGTCGGGCTTCCGACGGGTGGGGCGGCATAGACTCGCTCTCCGGCATCGAAGTAGCGATCGGTTCTAGTTATAACGATACTCTCCTTGGCGGATACGGCAGCGAAACGCTGATTGGCGGGGCCGGCGACGACTTATTGTTGGGCTTGAGCGGTGATGACTATCTGGTTGGTGATCAGGGGGCTGACAAGTTTAGGCTTTGGAGGGGTTTGGGAATAGATACTGTTGCTGACTTCAAACAAGGTGAAGATAAACTTTTGGTACGTTCTCGCCCTCCGTATCCCCCTCCGCTGGAACAAATTCCGTTTGCAGACATAATTTCTGCGCCTGCGATTAATGGTTTAGATACCGAGATTAGTCAGAATGGCCAAATCATAGGAATTCTGAAGGGAGTTCTGATCGAAATCACCCCCAGTGATTTGAGTTTTGGGTGATTGTATTGTCTGCGTCGAACTGCGTTAATCTGCGGTTAAGAATTCCAAGTTATTCTGCCTGCTGCTTCGGCAAAATATACCGCAGATAAACACAGCACAAAAATATATTGCATCGCAGCAAAAAAATATAGAGGCGCGATCGCCCGCGCCTCTATAATTACTAAAAGTTAAAATTCAACACCAAAGTTTTGTCAAAACTTTGACTACATTCGGAACTGTTCGACTTCAGGAGTGTAGCCGATCGGCAAAACGTAATCCAGATTCTCGTGGGGACGAGCAATTATGTGATACGATAGCAACTTTCCGCCATCGACCTTTTTAACTGATTCAATTCCAGCAGCAACGGCTGCTTGCACTTCAGAAACATCTCCTCGCACTATAATTGTCCAGTAGGCGCGGGTTATTTTCTCATAGCGAACTAAAGTAACACGGGCTGCTTTCACCATTGAGTCCGCAACTTCTACTGCAGCGGGAAATCCTAAGACTTCAACCATTCCCAGTGCAACACCCATTACAACATTCTCCTAAATTTCACAAGATATCTGACACTCATTGTATGTGAAATTGTTGACAGAAATTGGTTCCGATGATTTTGGTAAGCTAGAAGTCCGATCGCCCAAAATTAAAAAAGCCCCTAAAAAGCCCCAGAAACTGTTGCGGCATTTAAATCCCACAGCAGGGCGCGCGCAGCAAAGCCCGCCACACAAGACTTTGAATCAAAACACCCGTGCAAATTAGATGCGCCAAAGCTTAGTTTTTCACCAGCGGCAAGTCGTATGACAAGCTCGCCGATCGATTTTCGGGACTTTGGACTCAACTAATCCAGCCGCGGCGCGACACAAAACTTGAGGGAACTCCCCCAGATCCCCGCTGTGGAGTCAATCTAAAATCTAAAATCTAAAATCTAAAATCGACTGAGTGATTCAAAACTCGTCTAGCAACCACTCCGAGGCTCTTTCACCCAAATCTAGAGGAACGCTGACAGCTTTACCCAAGCGGGGGCGATCGCGAGTAGTTACGATATATTCTCTCACCTGTTCTGTACTCCCCCAGCCGTTGAGGTAATTGGCCACCGCATCCAAATGCTCGAAATAATCAGCCTCCGTCATCGGAAAAGATGCCTGTTCTAGATATTTCCACATAACTTGCACAAAAATCTTGCCCCGCGTCCGCCGCAATCTGATATCGTAAGACTTTCCCCATTTTTCTAGCAGTAGCTGGTGTAAATCCTGGCCCGTCATGGTTGCTCCTGAGTTAATCCATTAAACAATAAAAGACAAAGTTCAAAAAATGTAATAATACTCTAATAAAGGCTGGAAGGCGCATTCTTAAAAGGAATTTTCGCGACCTAAAATTTGTGCGAGCAGATTAACGGCAATTATCCTCCTTCCTCTGCACGTACAAGTTCGCTAACAGCTAACAAACAAACGTAACTTAAAACCGTAAAGGCAGGTCATGGCTCAATCTTCTGCTGGAAATCCCGATGTCCCCGATATGGGGCGTCGCCAATTTATGAATTTGCTGACGTTCGGTACAGTCACAGGTGTTGCACTGGGCGCACTCTATCCCGTTGTCCAATATTTTGTTCCTCCGTCGAGTGGGGCAGTTGGCGGCGGAGTGACAGCTAAAGATGCTTTGGGTAACGACATCATCGTTAGCGAATATTTGACTTCGCACCCTGCAGGCGATCGCACCTTAGCCCAAGGTCTCAAAGGCGACCCCACCTATGTTGTGGTGAAAGAAGACCAATCAATCGCCGACTACGGCATCAATGCAGTCTGCACTCACTTGGGTTGCGTCGTGCCTTGGAATGTTAGCGAAAACAAGTTTATCTGTCCTTGCCACGGTTCTCAATACAACAATGAGGGCAAAGTGGTGCGCGGCCCCGCGCCTTTGTCTCTGGCCCTGGCCCACGCCACTGTCGCAGATGACAAGATCGCTTTTACAACTTGGACAGAAACTGATTTCCGCACCGGCGAAGCACCTTGGTGGTCTTAAACTATTTTGGATTTTAGATAGGAGATTTTAGATAGGGGGTGAATGGTGAAAACCACAGATAAGTGCATCCCTAAACCAGTCTAATAATCCAAAATCCAAAATCCAAAATCCAAAATCCAAAATCCAAAATCCAAAATTGTCTGACCTTTGAGATTGAATACTCTAATGCCACAAACTAATTTATCTGCGATATTTCGCCGCAGTGCCAGGACGATCGCGAAAACAGCCTTAATTGCGATCGCCGCTGCAGGATTTTTCCTCACCAGCGATATCGCACTTCCCCAAGCAGCATTTGCTTACCCTTTCTGGGCTCAGCAAACTGCACCCGCTACTCCCCGCGAAGCAACAGGCCGGATTGTTTGCGCTAACTGTCACCTCGGTGCAAAACCGACTGAAGTTGAAGTACCGCAATCTGTTTTGCCAGATACGGTGTTTGAAGCTATTGTCAAAGTTCCCTACGATACTAACGTTCAACAAGTTGGCGGCGACGGCAGCAAAAGCGGCTTGAATGTAGGCGCTGTAGTGATGTTGCCCGAGGGTTTCAAAATTGCTCCCGCTGACAGAATTCCCGAAGAAATGAAGGAAAAAGTCGGCGATCTTTACTTCCAACCTTACAGCGAAACCCAAGAAAATATTGTTTTAGTGGGCCCAGTACCGGGAGAACAGTACAAAGAATTGGTATTCCCAGTTTTGTCGCCGAATCCGGAAACTGACAAGTCGGTTCACTACGGCAAATACCAAATTTATGTTGGTGGCAACCGCGGTCGCGGTCAGGTTTATCCTACTGGCGAAAAGAGCAATAATACTGTTTACAATGCTTCGGTAGCTGGCACCATTTCTAAGATTGCTCAACCTGAAGATGGCGGTTATCAAGTGACAATTAAACCTGCCGAAGGTGCAGCGGTTGTTGATACGATTCCTGCAGGCCCAGAACTGATTGTTTCCGAAGGACAAACAGTTGCAGCAGGCGAACTTTTGACGAACAATCCTAATGTGGGCGGCTTCGGTCAAAAAGACGTGGAGATTGTGCTGCAAAGTGCAGGTCGAGTTAAAGGATTGATGGCTTTCGTGGCTATAACCATGCTGGCTCAAATCATGCTGGTTCTCAAGAAGAAACAGGTCGAAAAAGTTCAAGCTGCTGAAATGAATTTCTAAACGCGGCTGTAATTAGTTGGGTAAGGTGTTCTATTCACACCCAACTATTAGGTAAGTAGGGCGGGTATTCCCCGCCTTATTCTTTGATAAATAACCAGTAAAATAATGTTAATTGATGAGAAGATAGTTGAAGTAGGCCCGCTGAAATGGTTTTATCGGGAAACAAATCCGGTTAACGAAACTGGTAAACCGCCCGTACTGCTGCTGCACGGTTTGCCGTCCCAGAGTTTTACCTGGACTGTAATTATGCCGGATTTGGCGGCACAGGGATTTAGATCGATCGCCCCTGATTGGGTGGGCTACGGGCGATCGACAAAACCAGACAAGCGCGACTTTGCCTACACTCCCGATGCTTTTGTTGACGCCCTCGCTGGCTTTATTCAAGCTATAGAATTAGACCGCTTTTCCCTCGTTGTCCAAGGATTTTTAGCTTCAGCCGGCATTCAATACGCTTTACGCAATCCCGATAAAATTGATCGTCTAGCCATCATAAATACACCAGTGTCACCTGATATAAGATTGCCTTGGAAAATGCAGCAGTTGGGGCTGCCTTTTATTGGCGACATGATGACGCAAGACCCGCTTTTGGTTGACAGAACTCTCGAAGGTGGCAGCGGCAAGACAATATCAGACAAGGATTTAGATGTTTACCGCAGCCCGTTTTTGAAGAGTTCGGATGCAGGTCGATCGCTGATGAATACAGTCCGCAATATTCAATTGCCGCAGTCAATGGCTGAAATTGAATCCGGCTTGAAAGGATGGACTCGACCAACTTTATTTTTCTGGGGTTTGACAGATCCTTGGCTGAGTGTTGAACCAGTTCAAAAGTTAGTCGGTTCCCTGCAAAATGCAGAGTTAGTCACACTGGAACAAGCGGGGCATTATCCTCAAGAACATTGGTCAGAAAAAGTTGGCAATTCTGTGATCACTTTTCTGCGTCGCCAGGAGGTAAAATAATATTTTGTACATAACTCTCGGTGCTAGGTCAGTGAACCAGCTCCTCGCCGAGCTGCATTCCCAGGCAGAGCCAGAGAACGAGAAATCTAAAATCTAAAATCTTAAATCAATATGACTCGTCCCCGTTCAATTTTTGCCTTGATGATGGCGTTTTTGATGGCATTTCTGGTTAGTTGCAGTAGTGTCGAAGCAAAAGTTCCAACGACATACACAGCAGCCCAGACCCAGCAAATTCAGCGCTATGTTCCTACCCTGACCGAGTTCCGATCGCGCATGGATAAACTGGGAACCTTAATTCAAAAACAAAATTGGGTTGATACCAGAACTTACATTCACGGGCCTCTAGGCGACTTGCGGAACACCATGAAAACCGTCTCTGCGAGTTTGTTGCCTAGTTCTCAACAACAAGCTGTTGATTTAACTAAGAGTTTGTTTAGCGAGTTGGTTAACATCGATCTTGCTGCTAAAGAGCTTGACTATGCAAAAGTCACGGCCAGCTATCAAAAAGCTGTCAATGATTTCGATACCTTTTTGCAGCTAATTCCTAAATCTTAATAGCTTTAGGGGTTTGTAGGCTTGGCAATGGATGGGTGTCAAATTAAGACTGAGACCCATAATAAATATCGCTTGTAGTCGAGTCTAGATCCCCCCTAACCCCCCTGAGTAAGGGGGGGACAAGAGTATTCAAACTCCACCTTAGTCAGGGGGGCAGAGCATTCAAAGTCCCCCTTATTAAGGGGGATTTAGGGGGATCGAGACTTCGAGACAAACGATAAAAACAGAGGATTTTACTGTTAATTTGACACGCTTTGCTCTCAGAACCATACGAAAAACTTCTATAAAATATAAAATATAAAATATAAAATATAAAATTGAATGATTCGCGTTGCAATTATTGGTTGCGGTATTATTGGGGCTTCGATCGCCTTTGAACTAAGTCAATTTCCCGAACTGAAAGTTACTGTGTTCGACAAACAGCCGCCGGCCCAAGGTTCTACTGGCGCGGCACTCGGTGTTTTGATGGGAGTTATCAGCCACAAAACTAAGGGCAGAAATTGGCAGTTGAGGGAAACCAGCCTTCAGCGCTACGAAACTTTGATTCCCGAATTGGAAGCAGTTACGGGGCGAAAAATTCCTTTTAACAAACAAGGAATTTTAATGCTTTGTTCGGAGGGAGAGGATTTAATTAAGTGGGAAAATTTGATAGCAACTCGCCGTTCTCAAGGTTGGCAATTGGAACTTTGGGATGTGGAACGAGTGCGAGATCGCTGCCCTCATCTCTCTTTAAACGATCGCATTATTGCTGCGATTTATTCGCCTCAAGACCGGCAAGTCGATCCGACGGCCCTAACTTTGGCTTTGGTTGATGCTGCTGAACGAAATGGGGCGATTTTTGAGTTTGGGGTGCCCGTTGAAGCAGCGGAGATTGCTGCTAGTTTGGAGTTCGATCGACTAATTGTGGCGGCTGGTTTGGGTTCGGCTGCTGTGACTGCATCGTTAAATCAGTTGGTTGACATTCGCCCGGTGTTGGGACAAGCGCTGCATTTGCGATCGGCCAAGCCTTTAGGAAACCCAGATTTTAGGCCGGTAATTACGTGCGATGACGTTCACATTGTGCCTCTGGGAAATCAGGAATTTTGGGTGGGGGCGACAGTGGAGTTTTCCGAAAATGGCGGGGAAATTCAGGCGAATGCTGATATGTTGGCGCAAGTGATGGCGAGGGCGAGTTTGCTTTGTCCGGCCTTAGCAGAAGCTGAAATCATCAGGAAATGGTCGGGATTGCGCCCGCGGCCGGAAGCGCGGCCGGCCCCAATTATCGAGACGCTTTCCGGTAACGATCGCGTTTTCATCGCCAGCGGCCACTATCGCAACGGTGTTCTGCTGGCCCCTGCAACAGCGCGATCGATTCGAGAAATGATTTTGCAATAATTAACAAATGTTAATACAATCAAGATAGCCATTCATATCTTACATCTAAATATGTCCGACAAACCTTTAGGTAAACCGCGCTCTTTGTGGCGAGTAATATTGCTATCAGCAGTCAGCTTGCTGCTATATTACGGATGGTACAAATGGATTATTCAAGAAGAATTGCGTCGCTATAACGGCAGCGGTTGGTCGGGAACTCTTTGCTTGCTTCCCTTTGTTTTAGGAGTAGCCATCCCTCAAGCTTTGCGGATATTCGACCCTGACGTTCCCGGATGGTTTGGTTGGTTTTCCTTGCTCGGTATTGCTTGGATTTACATCGTGCAGTTCAAACTATACAAGACAGTTAACGAATTGTACCGCCAAGAAGGAATCAAAGAACCGCTAACAGTTTGGTGGATTTTTGTACCCGGTTTAAATTTAGTTGTCGGCTTGCGGCAAATTCACTTTTTGAGCCAGTTTTGGGCGAGAAAACAGGGAATTGAAGTTAAGGATAACTTAGCCGAAAGCATTCCTTTCCTCTCAGCTAACGCTTAAGGGGAAAGTTTTTATACTGATATCATAAGTTTGTAGGGTGCGTCAGTAATCATAGCTCGATTTTCAAATAATTTAGCTGACGGACGCGCCCTAAAACTTTATACTAAGACCAAAAAGTGGTTGGACACAATACTTATGGCCGTAAGGCGCGCCGAAGGGCACCCTACATAATTAGGTTTTGCATCCTGGACAGAATCACCAGAACCTAGTAGGTAAATCCCCCAAAATGAGTTTGAGTTCCGGTTCGTTGACCCGCTTAATTGCTTTAGGAATACTTACCCACTGGCGCTTTCTCTTGCTAGCTTCCGGCCAAATTTCTAGAACTGCTTGCACTTGCATTAAAAATACCCCTACCTGACAAATATAGCCGGACTTTTGATACTCGTAAGTTCCCAGCAAATCCGGGAACACTTTACCCAACAAACCTGCTTCTTCCCAAGCTTCCTTGGCGGCGGAATCTTGGGGAGTCATGTCAGGTTCAATTAATCCTTTGGGAATCACCCAGCGCTTGCTAGCCGAAGAAGTAATTAGCATTACTTCAATTTGTCCGTCTTGAATGCGATAGGGAATTACCCCCGATTGCTCAATCAATACAGCGGTTTTTATACTCATGATTTCTGCAATATTTATGGGTTAAAAAGCCAATGCAACTTCATCAACAGTTGACCACTCAAAAATAAAAATTGCATCCACATTCTAGATAATTCCCCAGTTGAGACAACAAAGTGGAGAATAAAGATATTGGGTTTTTCCCCTCTGTGGAAAATAGGAAATTCCCATGCACTCCCACTGAACAATAATATTATTATAATAACTGCGCGAAATCCTCTACCGACAAGCAGATAAAAGCCGATCGCCAATATCTGCCTTTATCTGCGCCGGTATGGGGTTTTACACCGAATCTTTCTTCGCCTTAGCCTCCAAATTTTCCATCCGACTCCTCAAATCTTGATTCTCCTTTTTCACCTGGTCTAATTCCTCCCGCAACTGCTTTACCGCTGCATCAGAACCAGCATTTTTCTGCACTCTTTGCACAGCTTCATCAGCCATGCGGCGGACGCGGCCATCGGGAGTTTGGTCAGCTAAAGAACGCAAAATGCGAATTGCTTTGCGAGTTTGCATTTGTCCTAATCCCGCTACTACAGAGACTTGAGTCAAGAAAAACGTCTCTTTAGATAATTCTGCCAATCGCTGCAAAATCCGTTCTACATTCACCTTAGTTTGACCAGCCGAAATTGTGCCCAAAGATCGAATTGCAGCCAAGCGCAAAGCTTGCGGAGTACCGGCGGCGGTGTATTTCAAAATTAGATTCAGCGCATCTTCAGAAGTTTTCATGTGCGCCAAACCTGCGATCGCACCCGATCGCACTACCTCATTCCAGCCCTGACGCTCTTTCAGCACCAATTTTAACTCTTTCAGTACCTGTTCGTCGGTCGGTTTTTCGTCGGGGTTAGCCCCTGCAAGGGAGCCCATAGCACTCGCTGCTGCTGCTTCTACGTAATAGCTGTCGTCGCCTTTTTCCACGATCGACCTCAGCGCTTTATAAGTTTCGTGAGTTTGGATTTTACCCAGCGCATTCACCACAGCGCGACGAACACGAGCATCTTTATCTTTTAAACCACTTACTAAACCTTCAAAAACTTGGTCGAGTTTAATTTCAGCTAACTGACCGGCTACTTCCGCCCGTACTGCCCAAAACGGCTCTTTCTTGAGAACTTCTGACAGCGTTTTCACCGCTTCCAGCCCTCCCTTTTTCGCCAAAGCGTGGGCAGCGTAAATCCGGGAAACTGGGTCTGGATCGAACTGCAACTGAGCTTTGAGTTCGGCAATTCCATACTCTAAAACGACTGTTTTTAAGTAACTATTGCCGACATCGAAACTGATAAACGCCGGCTTCTCTTCTAGGGGGAAATAGAAGCTTTGCTCGCGTTCGTATATTCTGACTGTGAAAGTTTTTAGGTTAGCAGTCGCACGTACATAACTGTTATCTTCTGCATCTTTTTCCGGCTTGTAACCGAAGCCTATGGGAATTTTTAGGTCAAAGACCTCTTTGCTGTTGCCGTTGCCATTTTTGCTATCTTTTACCTGAGTTTGGGTGACAGTAACTTTTGCTAATTTGCTGTCGCCATCCCAGGAATAAGCAACTTTATAATCTGGATGACCGCCGCGATAAACGTACTGGTCAAACAAAAACATGAGATTGCGACCGGTAGCTTTTTCTATCGCCCTGAGCAAATCGATCGTTTCTACAGTTTTGTGAGCGTTATCCCGCACAAAAGTGTGAATTGCTTTGTAAAATAATTCGTCGCCCAACTCGGCGCGAATCATGTGATAGACGCAAGCGCCTTTTTCGTACAAATGGCGATCGTACAATTCAATGGCTTCGCGGTAAACGTGAGTAACGATCGGGCGCCGGTAGCGGGAACTGTCTTCAGCTAAATAATTGCGGGCTTCATTTAACATATAGTAAGCCGCGTCTTCTTTGCCGTATTCTTTGTCAGTCCACAGCACCTCGGAATAAGAAGCCATGCCTTCTTTTATCCAAGCATGAGACCAATGTTTAATTACTACTAAATCACCGAACCACTGGTGAGCTAATTCGTGGGCGACTAAGCTTTCAGTACCTCGATTGTCGAGGGTGGCACGTTCGTCTAACAAGCACCTATCTGTTAGCAAAGTTGTCGAAGTATTTTCCATACCGCCGAAGATGAAATCATCGACGCAGACTTGAGCGTATTTGGGAAAAGGGTAAGGATAGCCAAATGCTTGAGAGAAGAATTCAATCATTTGAGGCGTTTTGCCCATGCTGCGCTTAGCGTCTGCTTCGCGGCTTCTTTCCACGTAATAATTAACTGGTTTGCCGTTCCATTCGTCTTTAATTTCGGCAAAATCACCGACTGCTAAGGTCATTAAATACGTCGGGTGTACCTGGCTTTGGAACCAGTGATAAATTTTTTCGTCGCCTTCGTTTTTTGTACTAATTAATTCCCCGTTGGAAATAGCAAATAGTTGTCTCGGAACTTGGACTCGAATTTCTGAAGTAGCGAGTTGTCCAGGATAGTCGAAACAGGGAAACCAGAAGCGGGAATCTTCATCTTCGCCTTGAGTCCAAACTTGTGTTGGTTTGTCTGGATAGTGTTTGTCCGGGCCGACGAAATAGAGGCCGCGCTGGGGTTTTTCGACCGAGTATTCGATCGCAATTGTAATTGGTTGGTAAACTTCGGTGGGTTCGTGTAGTTGAATTTGCAGCACTTCGCCATCGCTGTCGAAATTTTGCTCAATTTCGCCGACTTTTACTGATTTAATATTCAGGTTGACGGCATCTAAGGTTAATTTGTCAATACCGCTGCGGACTGGATTGAGGCGGATACTGCAAGTGCCGCGAAAGCTTTGTTTGGGAATATTCAGCACTAAGTCGAGGAAAATATGCTCTACTTGACCGGGGCGATCGGGATTGTAATGCGGCCGAGCACCGGGCATCTCGAAGGATTTGTGACCGTTTTCAGAATCAAAGTAAGTGTGTGACATTGTGGTGGCAAAGTTGTGAGTCGATCGGCGATCGCTGACAGCGCAGATCCGGCTGAACTGCCAGCTTATTATAGAGTAGCGCGTCCTAGTTGCTGTTGTCGCTAACTTGTTAAAAACTGGGTTGAGCGTTGACGGGATGGAAAATATGATTTTTTCGCTACAATATCAGCAAGGTTAATGTCCGCAATCATCAGCCTGCAATTGAAATTGAGAGGGAAATCTGTATGACAGCTACACTATCAGTTCCCAGTTCGATCGAATCTTGGCTTGGCGACGAAGCCGAAGACTTGCTCACCCATCAAGCGAAAGTTTCTAAAGATTTGTTGCACCTGCCGGGGCCGGATTGGGTCGATCGCATTTTTGCTCAAACCGATCGATCTCCCCAAGTTTTGCGATCGCTTCAGCAACTTTATTCTAGCGGACGCTTGGCAAATACCGGCTATTTATCCATCCTGCCGGTAGACCAAGGAATCGAACACTCGGCGGCCGCTTCTTTTGCACCGAATCCCATCTATTTTGACAGCGAAAACATCATCAAACTAGCAATCTCTGCTGGCTGCAATGCTGTCGCGACAACGCTGGGAGTTTTGGGAAGCGTATCTCGCAAATACGCGCATAAAATCCCTTTTATTGTCAAGCTCAATCACAACGAGTTGCTAACTTATCCCAATCAATTCGACCAAATAATGTTTGCGACCGTCGAGCAAGCTTGGAATTTGGGAGCGGTTGCAGTGGGAGCAACAATTTATTTTGGTTCCCCGGAATCGACGCGACAAATCCAAGAAGTCAGTCAGGCTTTTGCTCACGCTCACGAATACGGAATGGCGACTATTCTGTGGTGCTATCTCCGCAACGATATCTTTAAACAAGACAAAGATTATCACGTTGCAGCCGATTTAACCGGGCAAGCAAATCACTTGGGAGTAACAATTCAAGCTGACATTATCAAGCAGAAATTGCCCGAATGCAACAACGGCTATGGAGCAGTTGCTAAAGCTAGCGACCACAGTTACGGCAAAACCGACAAGCGGGTTTATTCGGATTTGACAACGGATCACCCGATCGATCTAACTCGCTATCAAGTGCTCAACTGTTATGCGGGAAGGATGGGTTTAATTAACTCCGGCGGTGCTTCGGGGAAAAGCGATTTTGCAGAAGCAATTCGCACGGCGGTAATCAACAAGCGCGCTGGCGGCTGCGGCTTAATTTCCGGCCGCAAAACTTTTCAGCGTCCTTTTGAAGAAGGCGTAAAATTGTTCCACGCCATCCAAGACGTTTATTTGTCGCCAGAAATCTCGATCGCCTAAAAATTTACCGCACAGAGATTTGCCTCAATATTACAACCTAAATGTAGGTGGACACGACCCACAAATCGTCGTAAACGTAGGGTGCACACTGTGCACCTTATGTGATTTAAATTCCTTAATCTAAGTTGCAACTTAGCTGTAGTATTAATACTAGCTGAACATCTATACAGACACCGTATAAAAATTTAAAAATGCCCTACAGCCTTGTTTTAAACCTGCGGCCAGTTGCACCAATTCCATCCCAGTTTTTAACGGGACGGCATCTCCACGCTTTGTTTTTGAACCTTGTGAGTGCTGTAGACACCGATTTGAGCGCGTACCTGCACGACCAATCTCAGGAAAAAGCTTTCACTTTAAGCCCTTTCCAAGTAAGGAGAAAAGAGCCTTACAAAAGCAGTACGCCGCAGCCGCAAAAGAGAGTTTTGCCTCCTGCTGCGCGCACAATTTCGCAGGCTGTACAATGGGAACACAAGCAAGCTATTCAGGAAAATACGCCGATTTGGTGGCGAATTTCTCTGCTGGATGACGGTTTGTTCGATCGCCTAACTCAACTTTGGCAGCAACTTAATTTCGAGAGCCCTTGGCATCTCGGGCCGACCAATATATACATTACTAATATTTTGAGCGAACCGCAATCAAACCAGCCTTGGGTAAACTTTTGTACTTACGCCGAATTGTTCGAGAGAGCTTCGGAAACTGAGCGCCAAATTGCTTTTACTTTTTGCACTCCTACTAATTTTCGGCAAGGTGTATACGATAGTGCTATGCCCACTCGTGAGAGTATTTTTGGCAGTTTAGCGAATCGCTGGAACAAATACAGCAGGATTGCGATCCAACCTACTTTCACAGAAGCTATTTTCCCCAGTTTCTTCGATATCCGAACAGAAGTTAGTACGGATTCTCGCAGTAAATTTATTGGCTGCGTCGGCGATATTAGTTACCGAATTATGGGAGATATAGCTCCTGCTACTATCAAGCAAATTAATACTTTAGCAGATTTTGCGCTTTACAGCGGAGTCGGGCGAAAGACGCCGATGGGAATGGGAATGACGCGCCGGTTGCAGGATTTTTAATCATTCACTTTTAGGCTGAATTTCACTGACGATTTCATAAACATCAGTGTCGGGAAGTTTCGCAAACAAAGGCGTCATCTGCTTTAATATTTCCTGATAAGCTTCGCTTTGATTGGCGGCCATCTCTTCTACGCTTTCCCAAAAAATGATGGCAATACCTTTGTCTGTATTGGGCAATTGCAGCAAATACGCTCCCTTAAAACCTGTAGCATAAGTTGCAACGGCTTTTTCAAAAAGTTCTTCTGCTTCTTTAAATTTTCCCGGTTTAAATTCGCCAATGGCCACGTAGGCAAACTGATGTCTGAGAAAGTCTAGAAATTCTGACATATCTTTTTCCTCACTCAATAGCGATACACCAAGTTATATTTTACCCGATCGCCCGAAATTTGTGAACTTCACAGGTTGGAGTTTCGCCCTCAGCTCATCGGCGGATTTATTAATTACACGTAACTGCGATCGCCACTCAAATACAAACTTTTTGAGTCAGGCGGCTGGAATCTTTATTAAATAAACTATTGAATCGCTGATTTTAGACTTTCACAATCCTCGGTACCCTGGAGCGACTTCTACCGCTAGTACCCAAGGTAAAGCTGCGGATAACTCAAGTCTTGTGTGTAACTGCGAGCCTACACAAAGCCGTAAAAAGTTGCCAGTCAAAAGCGGTTTTTTGCAATAACCCTATTGAATTGTTTAAAACTCACCTGTAACAATAATAACAGAGGAATACAAACAAAGTAAAGATCCAGCTAAAACCCATGAAAAAAATATTAGTAATTGAAGACGATGATTTAATTCGAGAAACGGTATTAGAACTTCTGCAATCGCGCGGTTTTGAAGCTGTGGGTGCTGAAAACGGAAAAGTCGGTATCCAGTTAGCAGCCGAAATTCCCGATTTAATTTTGTCTGATGTCATGATGCCAGAACTCGACGGTATTGAAGTATTCGCAGCCGTGCGATCGCACCCTGCAACCGCCAGCATTCCGTTTATTTTTATGACTGGTTCAGAAATGGAAAAAGCGCTGGAACTTAAAGCAGACGGCTATCTCAAGAAACCTTGCAGCCTCGCAGAAATGCTCCGGGCGATCGCCACTCAACTAGAAAAACCGACAGTTGCCAACCCAAAATATCAAAAAGTACAGGACAATTCTGCGCCATCAAATCTTAGCTTGCGCGCCAGGAATCAAAAATCTCGGTTTGAGATTGGCTCGGTTTGCTGGCAATGACGCTCACAGTAACGTTATTGATACAGAAGTTGATGGGATTTCAAATTGGTTCCAGCCAGGGGTGGCTTAGACTGGGTATGTTGAATTTGGTTAAATATTTATGAACGCACAACCCAAAGGCCGCCTAGTTTGGAATCACTCTACCCACCTTCCCGGTTTGATACCAATTTTAGAGCGCCTCACCCTAAAAATCGGCATTCAAACTGTCACTCCCGGCGTCATCAACAAAGTTAAAGGACACATCCCCCGCATGACATTAAGAGTGTCAGTACCCATCCGCGGGGGATTTAAAATCATCGCCAGACAGGGCAAAACCGTACAAGAAGTCTTTATATTAACCACTCTCAGTCAAGGGGACTTGGAAGAGATGATCGCCCAAACCCTAGCCAAGTGACAATATTTTCTTAGCAAGCAAAGCCCGAGCCCTAACTGAAGTAGTTTCATCGCTTTGGGTGATTTCCTCAAGTCTGGCAGAAACTTCCGCTAACCAATCCGGTTTAACAGTCGCAGCACCCGCCAAAGCTTGCAAACCCCCCGCTGCTGCGTAGCGAACCACCCATTCTGGATCTCGGGACGCTTGCAGTAGCGTTTTCACAGCGCGAAGTTGAGCATCTGCAATTTGTTCTGCCGGCAGTAGTTCCCAACAAATCGTCCCCAAACCCCTCGCCGCGGCCCGCCGCACGCTCAAAGCAAAGTCATTCGCCGCTGCATCCAGCAAAATCTCCAAACCCCTGGGGTCGCCAATTCCGGCCAAAGCCCGAACAGCCCAAGCTCTCGCCCCGTAATTGTAGCCGTCAAGCTGTTCTAGAAGCGGCAGCACCGCAGGTTCTCCGAGCTGAATTAGCCCGTCAACGGCGGCAACAGCGGCGCCTGGGTTGTTGTAACCGAGCACTGTAATTAAGGTAGGAATTGCTTGTTTTGAGGAAGCTGCAGCCAGTGCTTTGACTGCGTTTAACAAGCCTTCGGAAGAATCTGCTTGTTCGACAGCCTGAATTAGTTCTAATGCCATTTATTTGTAAGCTTTACCGTGACTATTGTAATTCTAGGTTGGGTCGAGCGCGCGATCGAACTTTTTGCAGCGTGGGTGAGGCGCGGCGATTCACTTGAAAAGCTTACCCTGCTCGAAGTAGGACAGTCTTGGTTAAAGAGTCGAATCCGCAAAAAACCCGACTCGATACCCGCGCTAGGAATTCTTGCGCTGTGCATCCTCACCGCTTTCGCGCTTCCTATAAGACTTAGCCCAAGCATACCGCTGCGGATTTTTTTTCAGCAGATATTCCACAACTTCCCGACGCTTATTCTCATCCTTAGTATTTTTGACAACCTGCTTGAGTTCGGAATCTATATCTTCTGATTCAGCACCGCGTTTAATTGCCTCCTTAAACCAACGCTCACCCTCGGAAAATTGACCCCGCTCAAAACAAATAGCTCCCATCAAAGTGTAAGGATGATGACTCTGAGGCTGGTACTCAATAGCTTTTAGCGCGCACTTTTGTGCATCATCTAATTTATCAATATCTCGAAAAGCACCGCCCCTAGTTGTTAGCAAAGCTGACTTGAGCTTATTTTCTTTGATTTGGTCGAAGTCCAGATTTTCTGTCACCTGCAATGCACTTCTCGGTTCATCTGCCTTGCGCCAATGACTGCTGGCGTTGGGCAAGTTCCATTTATTTCCACTCCGCTCATATTCCTCCTCATAGAAACGCGCTTCAAGCCTGTGGTAGGCCATAGCAATCCTTCCATGACTAGCTAAAAGTTTCTGTTGTATTAACTGAACAACTAACACAGGATCTAGACGCTCTTCTTTCTCCAATTTTACCATGATTGCGTAAAACGGATCGAAGGGGAAATTATGATCTATAATCCGATACTTGACCTTGAGAGCAGCAAATTCCTTTTCTTGGGCAAAAGTAATTACGTCTTCACGTCCATTCTGTTTCAGCCAATCAATATCAGCCTCACTTAAATGCTCTCCCGATTGGATTTTGGATTTCAGACTAGCAACATACTTTTCAATAGCAAAAGTAATTACATCATCACGTCCATTCTGTTTCACCCAATCAAAATCAGCCTCACTCAACGGCTCTCCCGATTGAATTTTGGACTTGAGACTAGCAGCATATTTGTCAAGCGCCAGAGTAATTGTCTCAGTTAGTTTACGCTTTTTCAGAAAGTTAATATCCTGCTCACCTAGCTGACTTTCTAAATCAATTTTTTTGAGAACTTTATACAGATGGCTAGAGAGGGATGAATCCTCATAAGTAGTAGCTTTATACTTAACTTTCAGTTCAGTAAAGTGCCGTTGCTGTTCAATTTCCAAAACAATGCTAAGCGTTTCGCTAAGTTGATGCTCTTCCAGCCAGTTAAGTTCTGACTCACTCAAGTGCTGATCTACCTCAAGATTTTTCAGGATGGGATACAAGGGACTTGATACAGATGTTTCTGCGTATTCACTAGCTTTGTACTTATCCTTGAGTTGGGCAAACTCAGCTTCTATTACAGCTTTTTTTTCTTGAAAAATTCCCAGGGTTTCAAATAGTTCTTGTTTATTCAGCCATTTAACCTCTGAATCATTTACAGCACTTTGCGTGACTAAGAGGTACAGTAACAGCAGTGAGCCAAATAATTTTCGATTTGCTTACTTGAACATA
>NZ_JAUBUG010000061.1:0-45187 GCF_036705345.1 Microcoleus sp. B3-D2 | reverse complement strand
AAAATTATGTGTCGCTGAACTTGAATCATTCCTCAATTGCTATCGTGATTTTTCTTAACTTATTCAGCAAGCCCTAATTATGAAATGGAACCGAAAAATAAAAAATAAAGGTAACTTGGTTAATGCAGTTTAGATGTCGAACAGCTTAGTAACGCGCTCAAAGCGATGCGAACCAGAATTACCCTAGCAAATCACCTGAGTGTAGAAGAGTTAGAACAGTGTTACCGTCAAGCAAAAGTTGGGATCGAAAGTCGCCAGTTCCACGTCCTCTGGTTACTAGCACAAGGGAAAAAAACTGAGGAGGTCAGCTCAATTACGGGCTATAGTCGGAACTGGATATACTGTGTAGTCAGGCGTTACAACTCTTCAGGAATAGCAGGGGTAGGAGATGGGCGAAGAGGTAACTATGGAACTAACAGCATATTGGATGATCTTGAACTTGCCGAACTATGGCAAGCCTTGCAAGGGGAGGCTCCTGATGGAGGGTTGTGGAATGGCAGAAAAGTAGCAGATTGTTTGAGTAAGTGGAAAGGGGAACCTGTACATCGACAACGAGGGTGGGAAATTTTAAAGCAAATGACGTTCCGATTGCGGGTACCTCGCCCAGCACACACTAAAGCTGATCCACAAGAGCAAGATGCCTGGAAAAAAAACTAGCTAGCGAGGTTGAACAAATACAGGCGGACTATCCAGATGCGACTATCGAGCTCTGGTGTGAAGATGAACATCGAGTTGGACTAAAGCCAATTCTCAAACGAGTCTATGTACCTGAAGGGGAAAACCCAATTGCACAGGTAAATTGGCGGTTTAAATGGCTGTGGTTATACGCCTTCGTTCATCCGCAATCAGGTGAAACATACTGGTGGATTGTACCTTACGTGAATATTGACGTATTTACTACAGTATTGGCAGACTTTGCCAAAGAATTTGGAATTGGTAGAGAGAAACGAGTGTTATTGGTGCTTGATCGCGCTCTCCTGGCATATGAGTCAGAAATTAGTTATTCCAGAAGGGATTCATTTGTTGCCCTTACCGTCACATTCTCCTGAACTTCAACCAGCAGAAAGGTTATGGACGCTAACAGATCAACCTCTAGCTAATCGCACATTTTCTAATCTTGATGAACCGGTACGTTGCCTCATTTATCGATACGGTTCAAGCTTTTGCAGCACGAATTCGAGGGTAAGTAAGGCGTTGAGAACAAAGTCCATTATGTTCGAGACGTAACTCAAGGCGAGGATGCTTCTCGTATTCGCACCCCACAAAAGAGTGCAAATTTGGGCAATCGCCCGCCATTTTGCCCTCAATTTGTACCGAGATAACGGTTTTAATAACATGGCTCAAGCACAACGAAGTGCTGGCTTTAATCTTAACACACTCAAAATCTTGTTCAGAATGAAATAGCCCTGGCGTCGATGACCCTTCTTACTGACGTGGGTAGATTCACAGTTTGGGCAATTCATCCCTCTATTATGCAACGCCGTAGACGGAGTACATTTGGCGTTGGCTTCTATGGAGAGCAGTGGTTTGATTATCTCGAGCGACATTCTGAATCTGTACAAGAGTTAATGAAGTTAACTCATAATAAACGTCGTTGTTATCAACGGGGTATACGGGGTGCCAACCAGATGGAGTCTACTTCATAGGCCTCGTTGTCACCCTCGCAGCCAAATGAGAACCTATGGAGGAAGTGCGATCGCCAAGTCGAGTTTGAGGCTATTAAGTTGGAAAAAAAACATCTAAATCTAATGGCGATCCATCACCTCAACCATTGCCTTTACAGGGCCTCCGATTTCAGTGGCTACCTTAATGAAACTGGTCTCAATCCTAGGCCGAAGAATTGTTAAGGCAGTTGCTAGTAAGCCAAAACCGGATCTGGCTGCTCGCATAATTGACTTTCGGTGGCTTGATTAGCCCGCATTGAGGAGAGAATAACCTGTTGCATATGTTCTACGCGAGCTTTAAAAGTCTTCTCAAAAGTGTGCTGTTGAGCAAACTCCAGCGATTTGAACGACATCGATTTAATTGCTTCCCGGTTGTGGCTGAGTTCTGCAATTTTCTTCGCCATTTGTTTGGGTTGATTCATCGGCACTACCCATCCTGCGCCCGACATTTCTGCAATTCCCTGGAATGCTTCGTTAGCATACCCAACAATCGGCACGCCGCAAGACATAGTTTCTATGTAAGTACAGGAAGGATCGCCCTGCCGGTGACAGCAAACAAACAAATCAATATTTTGCTTGACAAACGGGAAAAACTCCGTCTTAAAGTCTGGAACCCCGAGCATTTTCACGCAATCACTAAGTTTATTGGTAGCTATCTGCTGGTGCATCATCTCTTCTAATTCACCAGCACCACTGATGAACATTTCAAATTTCACCTTCAGTTGTTGGAGTTCTTTAGCGACCTCAATTAAATGATCTGCTCCTTTCATCTTAATTAGGCGACCTGAGAATACCAGTCGCAGAGGCATATCTTGAGAGCGGTTTTCAGTCCGCATTTCAATGTCAGCTTGTGTTGCTAACATATCCTCGCTAATCCGCGTGTCAAAGAAAAACAGTGGATTGCCATTGACACGCTTGTACTCTTCGTAGGTAGGAGTGCCGTTGCACTGCAATCCATCTGCCATTGCGATCGCCTTGCGCTGCTTATTTTCCTGACTGTAAGTCCAAAGAATTCTTCGTAAGCGGAGCAAGGGATTGCTCGTACTCACATTCACTATCTGTTTGCGAGTTTTTAGACTGTATTCCGAAACGTAAATACACGGTACTCCCGCTAACTTACACACTTTACTGATATGGTTCTGTCTGTGTTCCGGGGCTGCCAATACCAGCGAGCTCTGATGCTGGTGTAGTAAAGCAGGGGTGATTTGGCTAAAAGAAATTACTTCCAGTTTGAATGCCAATTCATCAAGTTTTAATTTTTTTGAATCTATCTGGTCGTTGTCTTCTTTCGTTTCTTCCATCATCACCGTAATGGAACCCGACCAATACTTGGCTAACTCACCAACTGCTTCAATCAATTTGCGGGTGAGTAAAACTTCACCGTTGGGCAAAAGCTTAGCTTTGAGTGGCTGTAAGATTGTCAGATTGTGGTTAGTAAGCATAGGTTAGGTACTCCCTGATTTTAAGGTTTGACTGTTGATGCGGTAGTGAATCTTTGCTCTATTTGGCAAGGGCTGTTGATCGATATAACCGACATCGACCGAATTTAAATTTCCCCGCCTGATACGAGAAGCATTTCAGACTCTGTTGCGGAGATATCTCATACTTAAGATGGAACCCGCAACTGGATTAGACCTTTATTATTTAAGGTGAGGTCTGTTTCATATCTCGCAATCATCTGCGATCTACGTATAAGTGTCAATAACCTTTTCCGAGCTTTACTCAATCTTTATAATTGAGCGGTCAATTATAAAGAAGAGCGCAATTTTAGGGTGAGTTTGGTTAAAACAAGGGCTGTTATAAGTATTTATACTTAAGTAATATCCTTTAACTGCTTCTAGCTAGCAAGAATGAGCGCGAGTTGCGAATACGGCGAGACCAATGCTTTAAGTAAGTCGGCGCGAAAAAACGCTCCTATGTAAACGAGGGCCAAGTCTCCAAGTTATCTCTACTGGCTGACTTAAACCTGTTTACATAGTGTTACATTATGCGGTTTAATCCGGCGTCCCTACTTAAACCATAGAGTTATAACAAATTTATTAAAACTTTACATAAATACATATTGTGTAACATACACATTATATTTCTTTACAATTAACCAGGCAAAGGAGAAGGAATAAAAAAAAAGAAATTTTACTCCTTCTGTCTTCGCTAATGCGAAGCCTTGATGCTGAACTTTTCTTTAATAAACCGGATATAAAGGTGCTTGAAAGCCGACTTCACCACGCGGGGCATACCAAAGTCGATCGGCATCATGCTTTCCGGCAACTTCCAATCCAAAACCTTGAGAGTTTCCGGCTGCAAAAGCGGAAAATCAAGATCCTCTAAATTCGAGCAAAGTCCTAATCTCATCGCCGCAGCTACAGTGGGAACCGCCGCCGGATCGGCATTAATGATTTCAACTAAAGTTCTGTCCAAAGCAAACACATCATCAGACGCGCCCAAAATTCCCAAAAACTTAGGTTCGCCACCGCTTGGCCCGTTACCTTCGTGACCGATAATGCCATCCAAAATCGTCAAATTTGGGTTAATTGCCCGGGCAGTTTCTACCAGCATTTCACCGAATCTGGCGCTATCTTTGCCAGCTTCCATGTGCCACCAAGCTTTCATTTTCCCGGGGACGCAGCCGAACAAATTTTTCACGCCCATTGTCACCGTTAATTGAACGTGAGATTTGAGTTTTGGCAAATTAATCACTACATCCGCTTCCATTGCTTCTTTGCAAATTCGCAGATGATTGAAATCTTCGCTGACAGTTTCGTAGCGTTTTCCTTGAAACTCAACTACTGGCAAATTCAGTTCTTCCAACAGCGGCAAATAACCGTTGGCTTTGGCTACACCCATTGCGCTGCCAAAAGCCGGACTATCGCCTAAAAAGGGTTTTCCTCCCGCTTCAATCACCATTTTAGCGACGCAGTAAACCAATTCAGGGCGGGTGACGCATTCTTTTGTAGGGCGAGAACCGGTGAGGAGATTGGGTTTGAGTAAAACCCGATCACCCGATTTGACAAAAGCCGAGATTCCGCCCAAGGGTGCGAGCAAACTTTCTAAAGATGCTTGCAAGATTGGGCGATCGTATGAATTGGCACGAATTAAACTAACAGCCGACATAATTGGTAATTGGTAATTGGTAATTGATAATTGGTAATTAGTAATTGGTAGTGGGTAATTTTACCTCGCTATTAATTGTCAGCGATTATCCTTACCCATTACCCATTACCGCTAACTAGCAACTCGGTTTAAGTATCCATCGGCAATCTGCCCGCTGCCGCCCGCTGCATGGTACTAACTCGCAGCGAGTTAGAGAATACTCCTTGACCTTGAAGTGCCGGGATAGCAGGTTTTACTTCTACTTTTACTACCCGGGCCGTACAGATAAAAACCGTTTGATCTGCTAAATGGAAAGTCAACCAAGGTTGATTTAACAAATTCAGCACTTCCTCTTGGAATTCTTGTGCAGGCATCGGAAGAGTAAAGGTTTCTGCGTGACCTTCCACATAATGAAATGTCACGTGAGTTGTGTTCTCTTTATCTTGAGTTAATTTGCCAAAAGAACCTGCGCGCATAAATGTTGCTCCCAAACTTTAGACTATAAAAAAAATTCAGAATTAAATGTAAAAAAATTGAATTCTGAATTCTTTAACTTTAACCTGTGACAGCACTTAGGCAGAACTCAGAAGGCAGAAGGCAGAATTAAATCGAGTTCAGCCTTCTAGTTTCTAGCTGATACCTGCGAGATCCTAAACGTTAGCAGAAGATGCCGGCATCGCACTCATTTTCTCTAAATCTAGAACTTTTGCCAAGTCTTCTGCACTCATTAAACCCCGTTCTAGCACAATTTGCCGCAAAGATTTGCCTGTTTCTAGAGATTCTTTGGCGACGGCGGCGGCGTTGAGATAGCCGATGTGAGTGTTGAGGGCGGTAACGAGGGCGAGACTGCCTTCTGCGTAAGCGAGACACCGATCGCCCTTAGCTTCAATTTTGTCGAGGCATTGTGTAGTCAACGCGCTGATGGTATTGCCCAAAATTTCGATGCTGTGAATGAGATTGTAGGCGATCAGGGGCATCATCACGTTCAACTCTAATTGTCCTGCTTGGGCGGCAAGGGCGATCGCGCTATCGTAACCCATAACTTGAAAACAAACCATCGATGTCATTTCTGCCATCACAGGGTTGTATTTTCCCGGCATAATTGACGAACCAGGTTGCACAGGAGGGAGTTGAATTTCTTTCAAACCTGTTTTCGGCCCGGAGTCCATCAAACGCAAGTCATGGGAGATTTTAACGCAATCCTGAGCGAGATTTCGCAGTGCGCCGGACACATTTACAAACGGTGCCATACTCTGCATAGCAGCCATTAAATGCTTTGCTGGTTTCAGGGGGTGGTCGATTAATTCTGAGAGAATTTCAGCAACTTTTTGACAGTATTCAGGGTGAGTATTTAAGCCTGTTCCTGCCGCACTTCCACCCAATCCCAGGGATGTCAAATCATCGGATGCCCTGTCAATTCTCAAGGTATGTTCTCTGAGAATTTGCGCCCAAGCGCCGAAGGTGTCGCCGAGTCGAACCGGCACAGCATCTTGCATATGAGTGCGGCCGGATTTAACAATATCTTTGAATTCTTCTGCTTTGTTTTCTAGGGCGACTACGGCATCCGACAAAGCCGGAAAAAGAGTTTTTTCTAACGCCAACAATCCGCCGATCCGAATCGCTGTCGGAATCACATCATTTGTCGATTGACCGTAGTTTACATGATCGTTAGGACTAACGCGCTTGTAGTTGCCTTTTTCATCGCCCATAATTTCCAAAGCGCGATTTGAAAGAACTTCATTAACGTTCATGTGGTGAGAAGTTCCGGCGCCGGCTTGGTAGACATCAACTACAAATTGATCGCGCAATTTGCCAGCTAGGATTTCATCTGCTGCTTGGACAATTGCTTGACTGATGTCTTGGGGAATGCAGCCGAGTTCGCCATTGGCGATCGCCGTTGCTTTTTTAATTAAAACACAAGCATCAACGTATGTTGATAAAGGCTTAATGCCGCTGATCGGGAAATTTTCGATAGCCCTTAGAGTTTGGATGCCGTAGTAGACATTAGATGGGATTTTTTTGTCTCCCATCGAGTCGCTTTCGGTGCGATAGGTTGCGGTTGGCTTTTGAGTCATATCGTCTCGTTTGTGATAATTAGGAATTGTGCAAACAGAACTTACGCACAGTTGGTCAGAAACCGGGTTTCTTGTGGGGGAATCTGTTTGAAAGCGTAGTTTTTTGTCAAGAAACCCGGTTTCTGAAGGTTTTTGTGCGTCCTGGACTGGCAATTTTTTTGGTAACACGGCTGACGGGCGATCTTACTTTTGGGCGCGCGCCGGCAGCTTTACAGTAATGCGTAAGTCCCGATCGTACAAAATTATCCCACATCTTAGGCTTCAATCTAAAATCTCAAAGCTGAAATCGATTGACAGTTTGCAAAAGCTAAAATTAGTCTATCGGTAAGAGCGATCGCACGCACACAAGGCGAGTCAGCTATAATCATACAATTAAATCCATTTCACTCATAGTGTTAAACTCCCATGAACAAACCAGCCAAAACTTTCAAACACCCGCTAAATATTTTGATAATCGGCTTAAGTGCCTCTGCGATTTTTCCGGCTTCAGTAAAGGCTATATCCAGCATTGTTCCCACCGCAGCCATCCCGGAAAAACAGGCGATTTTAATGGCTCACTGAACAGGGCTACAGTTATACTATTGAGGTTCAAGGTGATGGTTAGTCAGCGAGCGATAAATTCTTGGTAAAACTGCTCATGCAAACCTAAGAAATTCTCCATCCCCTCCTTTGTCAGATACCCGATCTTCTTACCAGTGTGCGGGTTTTCTACGTAGCTATAAATTACTTTTGAAACCTTAGGATTCTCGCTCCACCTAATGTTGAACGCTGCATAGTTTGGGAAAAAGGTCATTTCTGCATAAGCATCAATGTGGTCATGTATCCACCATGCCAATGCTGTCCAATCTTGAGTGCGTTCGTAGTAAGGGATGAATGATGTAACAATAATACATACTGTTGCTCCCATATACCCCTCTGAATCTTTTACGTCCCAGATATGTTCTGCATAGTTGGCCTCATTACTGGCACAGTTGTACTGATTTTTATTCTCTGCTCCTTTGGCGTTCACCGCACAAGAACGATAGGCTGAGCGGATACTAATCCGACCAAGCGCATCTTGAATTGGTTCAAGCACCCTCTCACACAAATTCTTTCCTGCTGCGATCGCCAAGTCAGGATCGCTAGGAATGTTAGGGATACCTTCAATTTGAGAGATTTCTGAATAAAGAAACTCACGCATGAAAAAACTCTTAGAGAGTTGAACCCGTCCTAGCTCTTCCAAAGCTTTAACAGTTTGTGGCTTTCTCATAGATTGAACTACAGCAATTAGAGGTGAATAGCTTAATGTTAAACACTGGCAGATAATTTAGAAGCATTGTTGCAGCCCAAAGCGAAGCCAGCTAACTGATAATTGTACCGCATTTGCGGTACATTACAGGATAAAGTCTAAAAATATTGTTATGCAGTATGTCCGTAAAAAACCTGGTTTCTGCGTCCAGGAGTATCAATGATGAAATTAAATCTAAAAAGCAAGAAGTGCAGAATATCGGGCAACCATCCGAATTATACCTCCCAACATCCTGCTACACTATTAATAACCGCATCCTCACCCACATTTATGCTTCCAACAATCATCGCCGCTATCGCTCCCTACATATCGGGAGTGCTCTCACCCATCGCCCGAAATATCGGCCAGAAACTAGGAGAAGCCTTCGGCCATAACTCTCAAAATTACCGAGATATCATGATTCCCTATCTTAATAATTCATCTGATTCGACAGAAATAGAGCAAGCAAAACAGCGTTATTCCGAGGAAATGCTGGAATACGCGAAGGCGAAAGATACCAGAGACCGGGAATTGTTAAAGCTAACAGTAGCACAAACGGCACGTCGCATTGAGTTGCAGGAACAGGAACAGCAGGATAGAGTGAAGCTGGCAGCCTTGCAACGGGATTTGATGCGAGAATTGCAAGCAAAGGATATTCAGGTCAAGCTGGCTGAAATTCAAACAATTTGGGATAAAGATACTTGGTTTTCTAAGTTGAATCGAGAGGAAACTAAGCAGATTTTACTTCAGCAGCAACACCGCCTCTTAATCTTACTGTCACCGCCAAAAATTAGCAAGCGATGCCCGGAAACCTTCTGTGAAGATTGGCCCATTGAGATGAGAAGTGTGGGAGATTTTCTCAGACAGCATTATCCTCAACAGGATGTCTTACGCCCCGTTAAGTTTTATAGCGACTATTTCACTGAGTCGATTGGTGATATTGATGTGGAACGCTTGCAGCGAATTTTATCTCCGGTTCCGACTACAATTTTATATAGCGATATCAGTGATTATGCCGTAACTTTTCGCGTCGGCTTTTGGGGATTCCTGAATAATCAGGAAGTCTCCCTGTTTTCTACCAAAGTTTTTGACTGGGAAGAGGCAAAAAATGCACTTTTAGCATCTGGGGTAAGTGAGAAAAAAGCCCTCCGCATGATTCGGCAGTTAATTGTAGCGATTCACAAGTTACTGGCGGGATTTTTAGCCGATTTGTATTATCTCAATATTGACCCCGGCTATGAACCTCTGTTGTTTAATTTAAGGGATGAATTGACTGAAGATGGCTTGGCTGAAGAATGGGTGAAACCTTATTTTGATATTCTTCAGGATATTCAGCGGCGACAGGGAGAACAGTATGAACAGGAGTTGAAAAAGCTGATTGAGCAAATAGAGGCTGAAGGTCAATCTCAAGCATCTGCCAAAGCTGAAGCAAAACGCAAACAACAAATACAAGAAGCGTCTGCCAAAGCTAAAGCCCAAAGCAAACAACAAATAGAAGAAAAAATAATTAGAAAAGCTCACTCCTTCAAATGTATAAAAACTCTTGATGGCGTAGGTAGGTCATCTGTTGATTGCGTAGTTATTAGTCCAGATGGCAAGACTTTTGCTAGTAACAGCAGTAGAAATTGCAGCAAACTTTTAAATCTCCATACAGGAGAGCTGATTCGTAATTTTTCCGGGCATTCAGGTGCGGTTTATTGCGTTGCCATTAACCCTAATGGAACAATTTTAGCTACTGGCAGTTATGACAAACAAATTAAGCTTTGCAATCTGGAAACTGGACAAGAATTTAGAACCATAAAGGGTCACTCATCTTTAATTCGGTCTCTTGCTTTTAGTCCAGACGGAGAAACTCTTGCTAGTGGCAGTCAAGACAATACTATCAAACTGTGGAATCTGAAAAACGGGCAAGAAATTCGCACTCTCATAGGGCATTCAGAGTCGGTTTTGTCTGTCGCTATCAGCCCGGATGGACAAATTCTTGCTAATGGTAGTGGAGACAACACTATTAAACTATGGAATCTGAAAACCGGACAGGAAATTCGCACTCTTATAGGGCATTCACAGTCGGTTTGGTCTATCGCTATCAGCCCGGATGGACAAATTCTTGCTAGTGGTAGTGGAGACAACACTATTAAACTATGGAATCTGAAAACCGGACAGGAAATTCGCACTCTCACTGGGCATTCACAGCCGGTTTTTTCTGTTGTCATCAGCCCGGATGGACAAATTCTTGCTAGTGGTAGTCGAGACAACACTATCAAACTGTGGAATCTAAAAAATGGACACACAATTTTCACTCTCACAGGGCATTCAGCCAATGTTAATTCGGTCTGTTTTAGCCCAGATGGAAACACTCTGGTTAGTGGCAGTAATGATGGGAGTATCAAGATTTGGCGGTGTCATAAGTGAACTAACAGGGAAAGATGAAAATTATGGAGCGATTGGCAAACATGGAACTACAAAACTTGACTGTGTGAGAAATAAACCGATAAACGCTTAGGGAAGGTAATTCAAATGTCACAAACAATTAATTTTGAGCAAGCCGTGTTAGAGAATCTGCGACAGTTGCCAAGGGAAAAACAACAAGAAGTGCTCGACTTTGCACAATTCCTCGTGCAAAAAATGGAACAGAAAAAGCAGTTACCCAGGGAAAGTTCAGAGTCTAACAGTTCGTCAACAACCGAACCTAGTCTCAAGCTATCACAAGCGAGAAATTGCTAGCCTGCCAATAGCAGAACGCCATAAAATACTAGCACCATTTATACCTGCTACAGCCGAAGATTTTTTGACATATCCTGAATTAACCGAGTTTTCGGTACTCGATGGCGAAGACTGGGAGGATGACAGAATTCAAAAAGTCTCAAAACTATATTCATCCTCAAAAACTTCAGACCAAGCAAGTGAGGTTAATTGACATTTTTTACCCATTTCATCCTGGGCATCTTTCACCGCAACTTGAAAACATTTATCCCAGATAGACTCAATAAAATCACGATTTAAACTAGGCATTTCTTCTTGACTTTCTTCAATTTCTCGCCGCGCAGAACGAATACTAATAGCCCAGCTAGCAGTTCGTTTCTCAGGTTGAGATTTCCATTTAATAATATGAAGCATTAAACGAATTAACTGGCTTTTTAATGCTCGTTTTTCGGTTCTTCCCATTGCTTCAATTAAAGATTCTAAACCTGCCGTTGCTTCCATAGATTTTCCTTCTTTGAGAAGTGTCTGGACTGTGACAGCCGTTTGATAATGAGAACACACTGCTAACCAGTCCCAATCTTGTTTAGTCAGCATTGCCCTATCCTTGAAATTGCTTATATTCCTAAATTTATCATAGCGATCGCCCTCAACTCCCCCCTCCCATCCCCCAACAGCCCAACAATACTTAATAAAAACTTTATAAAACTTACCATTTCCGCATAGATTAGAGTTATCCTAGAAAATCCAGCAATCCTGCAAAGCGTCAACCTTCTCGTCACTTATCCAGTGGTTCGATGACTCAAACCCAAAGCAATAAAACCGCCACCCCAACTGCAATTTATTCCTTGACAATTGCTCCCGCCTGTGTATTGCGCGGTCGATCGGCGATCGCACAAGCCGGAGAGGCGATCGCCCGTTTCGGAAAGCGGCCGCTAATCGTCGGCGGCAGCAACTCCCTCGCCGCCGCCCAACCCTACCTGCAACCAATCCTCGAACAGCAGCAGTTAAAATCCGCCGAAACAGCATACGGCAAGGATTGCAGCGAAACCAGCCTCGAAACCCTCCGCGAAGCAGCCCAAACCCATCAAGCCGACTTCATCATCGGTGTCGGCGGCGGCAAAGCCTTAGACGCAGCCAAACTCGTCGCCCATCAGTGCAAAATCCCGATCGTCACCATACCCACATCAGCCGCCACCTGTGCCGCTTGGACAGCCCTTTCTAACATTTATTCAGAACAAGGTGCATTCCAATACGATGTCACATTAGCCAGATGTCCCGACTTATTAATACTCGACTACGGCTTAATTCAAACCGCACCGCAGCGGACATTGGTAGCAGGAATTGGAGATGCGATCGCCAAATGGTACGAAGCATCAGTCAGCAGCGGACACTCCGAACAAACCCTGATAATTTCCGCCGTTCAACAAGCTAGAATACTGCGCGATATATTATTCCAAAAATCAGCCGCCGCCCTCAAAGAACCCGGTAGCGAAACCTGGCAAGAAGTCACAGATGCGGCCGTATTGCTAGCAGGAGTAATCGGCGGAATTGGCGGCGCCCAATGTCGCACCGTCGCCGCCCACGCCGTCCACAACGGCCTAACTCATCTATTAGCAAGTCACGGCACATTGCACGGCGAAAAAGTCGCCTACGGCATTTTAGTACAACTGCGACTAGAAGAAATGCTGCAAAACAATCAACTCGCCGCTAGCGCCAGACAGCAACTGCTAAAATTCTACGCCGAGATTGGATTGCCCCAAACTTTAGACAACCTCGGACTCGGAGACATTACCCTCACAGAATTGCAGCGCGCCGCCGACATAGCCTGCAATCCGAATTCCGACATCCACCGACTGCCTTTTAAAGTTGTTCCCCAACAATTAATGGCAGCGATGGTTTCTACCACCGCACCTGTGGGAGAATTAAAGATTAAGAATTAAAACAGTTTGTAGTAAGGACTAAAGTCCTGAAAAGGCTGTGCTAGCAAGGACGAAAGTCCTTACTACAAACCAGGAAAACTGACAACTGACAAAAAATAAATGACCTTGGATTGGATTAGCCCTGCTGACAGGTTGCAAAAACTACCGCCCTACGTATTTGCCCGTCTCGACGAACTCAAAGCCCGCGCCCGCGAACAAGGACTCGATTTAATAGACTTAGGAATGGGAAACCCCGACGGTGCCACTCCTCAACCAGTAGTAGATGCCGCTGTCGCAGCCATCCAAAATTCTGCAAATCACGGCTATCCACCCTTTGAAGGAACTGCCAGTTTCCGCCGTACTATTACTAAATGGTACAGCCGCCGCTACAACGTTGAACTCGATCCAGAAAGCGAAGCATTGCCTTTGTTGGGTTCTAAAGAAGGTTTAGCACATTTTGCGATCGCCTATATCAATCCAGGGGACGTAATATTAGTACCAAGTCCCGCTTATCCCGTATTATTTCGCGGCCCAATAATCGCCGGTGCAAAAGTTCACAACATCATCCTCAAACCCGAAAATGACTGGGTAATTGACTTAGCCGACATTCCCGACAGCGTAGCCGAACAAGCCAAAATACTCTATTTCAATTATCCCAGTAATCCGACAGGAGCAACTGCACCCCGCGAATTTTACAAAGATATTGTGGCTTTCGCACACAAACATCAAATCTTGCTGGTTCACGACTTGTGTTATGCGGAATTAGCCTTTGACGGGTATCAACCGACAAGTTTATTAGAAATTCCCGGCGGGAAAGAAATCGGCGTCGAATTTCACACCATGTCCAAAACCTACAATATGGCCGGCTGGCGCGTCGGTTTTGTAGTAGGAAATAGCAAAATTATCCAAGGTTTGCGGACATTAAAAACTAACCTAGATTACGGTATATTTTCCGCTTTGCAAACAGCAGCAGAAACAGCACTGCAATTGCCGGATAGTTACTTGCACGAAGTGCAGAATCGTTACAGGACTCGCCGGGATTTCATGGTGGAAGGATTGGCAGAATTAGGGTGGAATATTCCTAAACCTCTGGCGGCCATGTATCTTTGGGTTCCCTGCACTCCGGGCATGAGTTCGACTGATTTTGCCCTGAATGTTTTGCAGCAAACGGGTGTTGTGGTGACTCCTGGCAATGCTTTTGGGCCGGGCGGCGAAGGATATGTGAGAATTAGTTTAATTGCAGATTGCGACCGACTGGGAGAAGCATTGCGGCGTTTGAAACAAGCAAACATTCGCTATCAATAGTCATTGGTTATTGGTAATTTGCGATCGGTCGCTCACTCTGCATCAACTCATTATTATGTTGAGGGTCACACCCATTATCCCCTAAACATAATAATGAGATTAACAAGCTCAGGCGCATATAAATTCTACAGTCAAGTTTGATGAAATTATTGTGGGGTGTCCCGCCCGCCCGAAAAATACAACGCAAGATGCGGGACAGCTTAGTGCGTAGGATGCCCCGGAGCAGAATAAACCTGTTAAAATCGAAATAATCAATCTCCGAGGCACTCTACAAGTTGATTTAAGAGTGACTCTTTATTTTGTGCCAAGGTTTAAAACATCGGTGGATGTACGAGGTGCGATGCCGTGTCTCCTTAGTTATACTTAACAAAGATCATTAAGAAAGCATTTTTGCCATGCCCCTAATTGAATCTAAGTTAAACAACACCCGCAACCTTTTACAACAATTAGGCAACTCAGTCTCTAGCTTAGTCAACTGCTCCCCTGATGTTTTTGCTGATGCGGGGATTAAATCTTGCCTAGATGATTTTTTAAATGTTTATCAAGAAGCCGTCCAACGCCTAGAAAATCCTAGTTTTCGGATTGCTACTCTGGGCACAACTTCCTCTGGAAAGTCAACGATTGTTAACGCGCTGATTGGTCGAAAAATCGCACCGATTGAAGCCGGAGAAATGAGTGGGGGTGTATTAACCATCAAACATTCTCAAGAACAGAGATTAATGATTGCAGAAACGGAAGATGCTGCTTGGGATACTGGTGAATGGACGGGATTAAGCGATGAGGATTTATACCAGCGAATTAGCACCGTGATGCACTCCTATCACGCGGCGCGGAAAAAGCGTGAGTATGTTGCGCCACAAATAACCGCTCATGTTCCTCTTTTACCTGCTTGTCATGCTTCTTTGCTAGATTTACCCACCGGAATCGGAGTTGAATTGATTGATTTACCGGGATTGAAATCTGTTCAAGACCGGGCTAACTTAGCAACTATCCAAAAGCAACTTAATAAAGCTTTTAGTTTAGTGGCTTTAGACTATATGCAGGTAGATGATGAGAACCGAAAACGCTTATTAGAAGAATTAAAGAAAGTTGTCGAAGATCTACAAGGTCGCACAGATTCGATGATTTTTATCTTAAATCGGGTTGATAACCGAGGAGCCGATGATTTACCCCTATCAGAGCGGATTGATAAGTTAAGAGAAGAAATTAAAGAGGTCTTATCGCTTCCAGAACTTCCTGATGTTCTGCCTTTTAATGCTCGTCTTTTATATTATGCTCAGTGTGCTTGGGGTTCAGGAGCTTTTAACGAACCGTCAGTGATCAGTCAGGAGATACGGTTAAAACTCCTTAAAGCTATGTTTCAAGACTGTGCAGGAGTTATTAAATTAAATACTAAGGAGAAGCGCGATTTAAAGAATTGGTTTCGCGATATTGAAGATCGGGTAGAAGACAATAAGACTATTGATGATGAAACCATGCGGCAAATTCTCCAATCTTCTTTAGAATGGAGTGGAGGTAGAGAACTTTGGGATCGTTTCCGTGTGCGGGTTCAAGAATCATTTGCTGAATTGGTAATACTTCCTGCATTGTTGGAAGTATTCGCCAATTACAATGCTTTAGCACAATCTCTGGAAATTATCATTAAAACGAGAAAAATTTACAATCCAGAACAGGTTAAGCAAGAACAGGTTAAGCAAGAAAGAGATAACCTTGCTAAAATTCGTCAAAATTTACATAAAAATATACAAACAATTGGCAAAGAATTTAATGGAGAAGTTAAGGAATTAATCGAAAAGCTTAAGGAAAACAACCCTACGACTAATGATCAACTTGTACAAGATGCGGTAAAAAAAGGGCGTAAGGGATTTGAGCCGATTTATGATGCTGTTCGAGAAGTAGAAGGAGATTTAATTAAAGTTTTAATTATTCCTGTTTTTGATGCTTTTAAAAATCATCAAGGAGCTTTTGAACTCAGAGATAAACTAGGGGAAGTAACATCCCCCCCATTAGCTGATGATATTTCTAAAGCCTATGATCATGTTAGTCGTAGACTCAGTACATTTTCTTCTGAGTCAGAAAACTTAGTTAAGCGTATACGGGCTGATGATGATAAGGGGAAAAAAGAACTTGAAGATGATGAACGCTATGTTCGCTTGCTATATCACACGATGAGAGAAGCTATGTCGGCAAGGGCAGAGTTTGTTCTACAATCAAAAGCAAAACAGTTTGAACAAGCTTTAGAATCATTAGTTGAGGAACAAGTTAAGAAACTAAAACTTTTTCTGACCGAGGGCATTTTTTACTCGATTAATCTTGAAAAAGCAGCCCTCAGTAATTTACGCAAAAAGCTAGCTCAACACTTACCAAATTTACCAGAAAATTTTTTTGAATTGCCAGATAATATCCAGCAAAACCGTTCAAAAAAAACAGAAGTAGTGCGACAAAAAACAGAAGACGAAACACCCACCAAAACAGAACAGGAGAAGTATGAAAAATCTTATAAGGAAGGGTCTTGCTTGAAAACAACAAAAACGAGAACAAAAACACGACCTGTAACTCGTACTTACCAAGAATCAGTAACTCGTGATATTACCCAAGATGTTGAATACATCGAACTTTTCCTTCCGTCTTCAGGCTTAATGGCAAAACAATGGTCAAGTGGAATTGAGAAAGGGAAAGGGAGTTTGTGGGATATTTTGCTTGAGTGGATTCTCCAACGGTTAGATTATGTTAGCGATATCTTTAAAGAATCCGTTGATGAGATTACCAATCTAGCTGAACGTGCTTTGCAGCAAGAATTAAGTATTATTGAGGGCAATTTTGAGCAAAAAAAACTGTTTTGGCGTGAGTTTGAAGATAAAAAATATCATGCAACAGCAGATTGTGAAAAGTTACAAAAAATTTTTCGTCAGTGAAGCAAGTTTTAAACCTAATGAAATTCAGGAGTTAAAAAATGGAATCTAGGGATATGGAGAGTTTATTAATAGTAGTAGTAGTATTAGTAGGAGGAACAGTAGTAGTAGGAGCAGTATTAGGAGTAGGAGTAGTAGTATTAGCAGTAGGAAGAGCAGTAGGAAGAGCAGCACTTGTTTTCAAGAAACAAAAAGGACAAAAATTACCAAAGCCAACTTCTAGAGAAGATTTTAATCATCAATCTACGCCAGTTGAAACTCCTCTAGATCAGGAAAATTCTCAAGAATCTTCAATTTTAGTTTTAGTCGTTTCTGCCTCGCACGCAGAGTTTCTTAAATCGCTCAAAGACAAAAAGCATATTGATGTTAGTGAGGGAGAACAACTTTACCAAATTACGAGATATTTAGGGCTAGGAACTGACACTCAACTTTCTGAAAACCGACCTGATATCGATAAGTATTCAGTGGGCCGAGCCGAATCAGAATATAACATTTACTTGGTTTATATTGAACTCAAGCAAGATGACGAAGGATTTAAGCCTAATGTCAATCAACTCGATAGATTCGATGCTTTTCGTAAGTTAGCTGATTTAGCAGTTGATGTTAAAGTGTCTGATAGATTGCAAATAGAAGCCTACGAAAACCTTGAAGTTTATAATCGCTAAACAGGAGAAAGTAAAATGCTGATTGAGGCCACTCTTTTAGTTAAAGATCCAGAAATTATCAAGGGTTTACTTGATGGTTCCATGAAACGCTATGGAAGCGTTATTAGATGGGCTGCGGGAACTTTCAAGGCTGGTCAAATTGTCCGCCATTTAGCCGAAACTCCCGGACTGACTAGCAAACTGATGACTGTTCCATTTGATCCCATTGTGGCAGGAATTGATGTTATTGGTCATGCGCTTAACTATCATAAATTAATAGGTGTTGATCATAAATTAATCGGTATCGATAGTAAATTAATCGGTATCGATAGTAAATTAATCGGTATCGATAGTAAATTAATCGGCTTTGAAAAAACCTTATCCTCAGTGATGGGGCTAAGTCAAATTGCTGCCGCCGCAAGTGTTTTAAACCTTGGTATCAGTATTGCTGGCTTTGCCTATATGGGATCTAAACTGAACCAAGTACAAAAAACTTTAGGTCACATTCACCAGTCAATGGAAGAAGGCTTTAACCGTGTTGAAGCTGGCTTAAATCGGATTGATAATCGCTTAGATATTATCTCTGAACAATTGGCATATCTGTATTTATTGGTAGAAGACAGCCACCAAAAGCAAAAAAGCCTCGCGAAAGCTATTTCCAATCTTCATCAAGCCATGCTATTTCAAGAAATAGCTGCTTTAAAAGCTGAACTTGACGAGCGCTCTCGTTTTCCTGATGAATCACCGAGATCAGCCATTAAAACAGCTTCTAGGGTGGGATTATTTCTCAGTAATCAAGCAATGCAAGCTACCCCAGAATTAGATGCTGAAATTATGCTTAATGCTGATGTTTCTATTCAAGGTTGGGCTGTAGCCTTAGCAACAGAAGCCAATCTTCTCTTAGAAATAGGGAAACATCAAGAAGCTAAAGAATTACTGGCGTTACAAATCCCCCAATTTAAACAAGTCGCGGAAAGATGGGGTAAGGCACTAATCAATGATGAAAACACTTATCTATCTACTGCTTATCGCTTTACTAATTCTCGGTTTAAAAACCATATTACCTCAGAACGAGTAGAACGAATTACGGAAATATCACCAAGCGATCGCACTTTATCTCCTGACCAAATCCGAGGCAAAAAAAATTATGTTGATGTAGAGTTTGAAATGTCCTATAGTTCTGCTAAATTTGATCGAGCATGGACACATCGCCAAATTGCTGTAGCTGAATATTTGGATGGGTTGAGTGAACTTTCAGCGAGATTAGAGGGTTTAGAATCGTTTGCAAATCTGTGCGAAAGTAAAGGTGTTAAAAGCAGCCGTGAAATTCTGCCTGGGCCAGACACTGAACCAGGCATATACATACTACCCAGCACATAGGGTAGGGTGTGTCATATCAAATCCGGTAGCCTCGGAATTAATATTACCCACAATCAGGACACGGCGCCGTGCCCATAAGTGTCAACTTAAGCTTTTTGTGCGCCAGTCCTCCCGCCCACCCGGCAGTCCGCCAGGGAATGAATTCCCTGTCTAATAGCTAAAGTCCTCTGAAAGAGGACTGAAAAACTCATTAGTCCTCTTTGAGAGGACTTTAGCTTTGAGGCAGGGGTTTCAACCCTTGCCGGACTATCGGTTTTACGTTAAGTTGACACTTATCGGCAGTGCCGTTTCCCTACAATTAATGGGCGTAGGTAAACGGCACTGTCGTGTCCTTCGTTTCTCTAATCTCTGAGTGTAACTATAACGTTTGAATTTGCTCAATCACCCAGTCAAAAGTTTGTATAACTTGCTTGAGGGCAGATTCATCTTGCAAAGTAAACAAAGCCAGACTCGGCGACCTTCTCTCCCCAGGTTCTGTAGGTAGCGACAGACCGATCGAACTCAGTTTACTTCTCAATTCCAGCCAATTGTGTTCCGCATTAAACGGCGGCTGGGAACCGTAATTATCAGCAGAAATCTCCATTCTGCCAGCAATATCTACAGTGAATAACTGATAAGGTTTTCTTCCCCTTTGAGGCAATTGGGCGGCGAAACCGCCGTAAGCGTCCCCCGTGCCCCAGTGGATTTGAACTTCGGGTTCTTGACTTTTTGCCCAAAGGTAAATTGCTCTTGCCATTTGCGCCTCATCCGCGCCCCGTCTAGCTTTGATTTCCGCAAAAAATGAAGATTCATCCCAGCGCCTTCTTTCGCGCGTTGCGCTGGATTTTTTCTGCTGTGCTTCCGCTGTCTGACCGATCACTCTGGGAACCAGCGTTTTCAAACCATCTTCACTTACATACTGCTTAATTTCCAGGGCCAAAACTTCAACCGGGTCCATTTGTTCGTTGAGAAATTCCACAACTCGGCGCATTTCAGCGGAAATCTCGTCAGCTACAAACACTAAGCGAACTTTACCCGCTTGCAAATTAGTTTTAACCTTTTGCCAAAATCTGTCTTCATTAGCATCTGCACCGAGAAACTCTTCAAAAATCTGTTCGGGATCGCGACCCCGATCGCGACAATTAGCTTCAAACAGAGAAATAATTGAATCGATCGGCCAGTAAAACAACGCATTAGCAGCATAGTCGATCGACTGACCCAAAACTTTTTGCCGCAGTTCGGCATTAGGAGTTCGCCGGACATCCACCAAAGTAGGAACTGCATTTTGGTCGAGAAACAAATGATCCAGCGACCACTGTACCGCCGTTTCCTCATCGCTGGCTACTGCTGCTTCCCGCGAAATTAACAGCCACCTGCGCGGTGTCGCCCGATCGATTTGGTCTCCCGCGATCAAATTGGGATAAGTTAGTAGCAAGTCTTGTAACTGGTCTTCCGAGTCGTAGGGCTGTTCCATCATTTCTACCAGCCTGTCGTCATCCTGAATCAGATAAATACCTCCAGCCATGCAAGCCCACCTACTTAATTTTAGATTTTAGATTTTAGATTTTAGATTTTAGATTTTAGATTTCAGGCTTAGTTATTAGTCTTCAGTCTTCAGTCCGCAGCCAATAACTTGTGAAGGCCCAAGGCATTGGTCAGAATTCAATAAAAATTTTGAGTTCAATAATTTTTATTGTTTGTGAATTCCACCAAAAAAACCTTCTGACTGATGACTGATGACTGATGACTAATTACTAATCACTAATACAACCAGTAAATACTCGCTGTGCCGGCCCGGTCATGTAAATCCGCCCAGAAACTTCTGCCCATTCGATTTCCAAAACGCCGCCAGGGAGCTCAACTGCAGTTGCCCGATCGCACTTCCCTACCAACACCCCAGCTACCACAGCAGCACAAGCACCAGTCCCACAAGCTAGAGTAACACCCGCGCCTCTTTCCCACACCCGCATTTTTACGTAGTCTGAACGTATCACTTGAATAAATTCCGTATTGGTACGCTGCGGGAAGGCTTGGTAGTGCTCGAATTGAGGCCCGACAGTTTCTAAAGCAACAGCCGAAACATCCTCTACAAACGTAATGCAGTGAGGATTGCCCATGCTGACGCAGGTAACAGACCAAGATTTATCAGCAACTTCGATCGGCACATCTATAACTTTGGCATCCGCTGCCGCCAAAGTTGTCGGAATTTCCGCAGCCAGCAGCCGGGGGACCCCCATATCCACCTTCACCTGACCGTCCGATCGCAATTCGGTGATAATAACGCCCGCACCTGTGTGAATCCGGTACTCAGTGTTAGATTCACTCCCCCCCTTAGCAAGGGGGGGTTGGGGGGGGTGAATTTCTTTCGATTCCAAATCGGCGATAAACTTAGCCAAACAGCGAATCCCGTTGCCGCACATTTCCGGTTCCGAACCGTCGGAGTTAAAAATCCGCATCGTATAGTCCGTGTCGTTTTGACCCGGAAGAGCAAATATCACACCGTCTGCGCCAATCCCGAAATGTCGATCGCACAAATCCACAGCTTGTTCTGGCGCGATCGCCGGTTCTGACGAGTGGCGGTTGTCAATCAGAATAAAATCATTTCCCAGTCCGTGATACTTCGCAAACTCGATCGGCATAAAAACAAACCTCTTTTGGTTAAAAGTGATTAGATAATTTGATGACCAAATTACCCATTTTCCAGTATTATAAAACTTTATGCAATTTATAGTCCTTTCTAGTCAAATATAAACAAATATAATATTTATAACTCCACAGGGAGATCTAATTAATGCTGATGTCAATGGCTCAATGAATATCGGTCGAAAACTAGCCACCCACTGGTTTCTCCCTTATCTGGTACAGGCACTTGTAGTTGCGGCAGTAAGGGTTAAACGGTATAAACAGAAGAATATGGTTTAAGGTAATATTTGACTATATTTTTCTGAACTATGTCTGAATTTGAAACCGGATTGCCCAGCGTTCGCTTAATACAAAGCTACATCAAAGACAAAGAACAGGTGCAGCTCAAACTCGTTACCGGCGACTTGCTAGAGGGCAGAATTTTTTGGCAGGATCATAGCTGCATTTGCCTCCTCGATGCCTCAGAAACACAAATTCTGATCTCGCGGCCAGCAATTGCTTATCTCAAACCCAACGGCTGAGGAGACGGGGAGAGTGGGAGAGGGGGACAGTGGGAGAATGGAGACGGAGAGATTGGGAGAGGGAGACAGTCGAACAAATCTTCCCTCTTCCCTCTTCCCTCTTCCCTCTTCCCTCTTCCTTCTACCCTCTTCCCTCTTCCCTCTTCCCTCTTCCTTCTTCCCTCTTCCTTCTTCCCTCTTCCCTCTTCCCTCTTCCTTCTTCCCTCTTCCTTCTTCCTTCTTCCCTCTTCCTTCTTCCCTCTTCCTTCCCTAATCGCTAAACAGCTTTTCGCTGACTTGAACCTTGACCAAAGGCAGCTTTAAAGCAGGTTGCGGCACCGGCGGCGAGGCCGTCCGCTGCATCAAGCCGAGCTCGTAGAAGCCACCGCACAGCAGCAAACGATCGCCTTCTTGCAAATTGGTAGTTCCGTCCGGCCAGCGAGTAAATTTCCCTTCCCGGCGGATCGCCCGCACCTGCACCCCGTACTGGGTCAGCAATTCTACCTCTGACAGTTTTTTGCCCGCCCAAGGGCTCTTTGCTGGCAGCCTCAGCCACTGGCAAGAACTGTCGCCCTGCGGCACAGCAACTTCGCCCTTCGCCAGCAACTCAAAACTGATGAGTTCTTCCGGTTCTCCCACTACAAAAAGTCGATCGCCCGAGTGCAAAGCTGTCTTGCCGTTAGGATAATCAATTTCCTCGCCATTCTCGCGGACGATCGCCATGACGCTGACGCCTGTCAACTGTCGCAAGTTAGTTTCTTCCAGAGTCATGCTGGCAATGGGAGAACCCGACGGCAAGCTGTACCACTCGCTGTTCATATCTCGAACCGCCACTTTCAAATCCCGCGAAATCGCCAAAGGTTCGCGCGGTGGCCGCAATTCCAGATAGCGGCTGCTGCGAATTTGCTGCACTTCGCGCCCGATCGCCATTGCGGAGATCCCAATACTAGCCAACAAGTGGGCGGACAGTTCTAAACTCGCCTCAAACTCCGGCTGCACGACTTCCCAGGCCCCCAGTTGGTAAAGCAGTTCGATGTCTTTATCTTGGTTGGCCCGCACCACAATATCCAAATCCGGGACTAATTCTAAAGCCCGCTTCAGACACAAGCGAGTGCTCATGGGATCGGGAAGGGCGATCGCCATTGCTTTTGCCCGTTCCACCCGGGCGGCTTCCAATACGTGCAAGCTGGCAGCATTCCCGTAAATGTAAGGAATTCCTTGGACTCTGCACTCTTGAATTCTACTTTCTGACTCGTCGATCACCACAACTGAACAGTTGCGGCTTTGCAGCATTTTGACTAAAATTCTGCCGACTCGCCCGTAGCCGCAAACCACAACATAATTTTGTTCCGGCAAAGTTTCAGCTATTGCCACAGGTTGAGATGTTTCGTCAAAATAGCGCTGCAAAGGCCCGAAATTTTCCGCCCATTTCAATAACTGCGGCACGCTTCTCAATACAAACGGAGTTAGCACGAGGGTGACGGCTGTCGTTCCTAAAATTAACAGGTAAACGTTCCGCGAAACCAGCCCCATAGCTTGGCCGGCACTAGCGAGTACAAAGGAGAATTCTCCTATTTGAGCTAAGCCCAAACCTGCGATCAATGCTGTTTTTAGCGGATAGCCAAATAGTCGGACGATCGGCGTTATAATCAAGAATTTGCCGACAAATACTATAAATACCAGTCCCAGAATTACTTCTAGATGGTTCCACAGAAACATCGGGTCAATTAACATCCCGATGGTGACAAAAAATAAGGATGCAAAAATATCTCGCAAAGGCTCGACATAAGTTAGAGTTTGGTCAGCATATTCCACCTCCGAAATCATTAAACCCGCCACAAATGCGCCCATCTCGATGGAAAAACCCAAATATTCTGTAAGCAGCGCAATCCCTAAAGCCAAAACCACAACTCCCAGCAAAAACAGTTCTCGACTTTCTGTTTTCGCGAGGTATCGCAGCAACTGCGGTACCATCCAAATGCCGGCGACTACAGCACCGACAGCAAATAACCCAATCCGCACTAGGGCCCACGCTACCGTCATGCCGATCGCTTCTGCGGGCTGGTTGAGTGCCGGCAAAACCGCTAGCATTAGCCCCAAAGCCAAATCTTGAACTACTAATATTCCCAGCATGACTTGACCGTGGGAAGTACCGCCTTCATTGCGCTCCATCAAGCACTTGAGTACAACTGCGGTCGAAGAAAGCGACAGAATCGCTCCTAAAAACACGCCTTGAGCGGGCGATTCTACCCAGCCTACAGCCAAGGAAATTGCAGTAGTAATGGCGATCGTCAGCACAATTTGCAAGCCCCCCCCGCCCAAACTAATGGTTTTAACTTTCTGGAGTTCGGCGAAGGAAAATTCCACTCCCAAGGCAAATAACAGAAAGGCAACCCCAAATTCAGCCAGGGTGTCTACCTGAATTAATTCTTTAATCAGCCCCAAACCGGCCGGCCCAACTACGATCCCTCCCAGCAGGTAGCCGAGAATTACCGGCTGTCGCAACAGCGATGCAAAGAGTCCTCCTGCTGCGGCAGCAGCGAGAACTAGAACTAAGTCAACGATCAGTCGGAAGTCTTCTTGCACAACTTTATGAAAAAAGTATAAAGTTATATTATAGTGTCTAATGTGTTGATTATGTTTAGGGGGTTGACTGTAGTTGGGGAGCCAGGGCAACTGCAACTATAGAACCAGGTATTTTCTGAGGCCAAAGAGTTTCACTCCTCAAAAAAAGCTTAACCTCTTGCAAGTAGAGCGAGGCATTGCGCCTTGATTGAGGGTAATGTTTCACCTCAACGAGATGGGCGCGGTGAGATTAAATCAAGTTACTTTTTTTAATCCATTTCAGACCGAATAAAGTGGTGTTGATTACTTTTTTGTATTGAGCGGTTTTATCACGGTGTAGGTTCACAAATCTGCGCTCTGTAAAAAGGATTAGTTAAAATCGTTTTTATTTATTCAAGCCCTGGTTGCGGATTTACCCGATATACTGGATAATTACTCAGGCACTTTTGTCTCTTTTTCTAGTAATCCCAGGTTTTGCTAACAATAAAGATTTAGGTTTTAGACAAGTAATTTGGTCGTTGCTCTTGATACCTCAAAATGACTTGTCCATTCGGGATGTAGGTGGGACAAAGCTGCCGTCGCACCTGTAAAAACTGCACTAGAGGCGATCGAGTCCCTAACTGCAGGACACCCGTATTTGCTCGGTCACGAACTGAGCATTGCCGATTTCTACCTAATTCCGGTCTTCACCTACCTATCGCAGACCCCAGAGTACGAAGCAACGATCGCGCGAACTTCAAAGCTGCGGACTTGGTGGAATGAGGTCAGTCAACTTCCCAGTGTGAAGAAAGTCTGTGCTTGACATCTGTGCACTTTATAACTCACGGGTTTACAACCATGTCGCATTTATTTGAGCCATTGGATCAACGCGGTGTTACATTCCGCAACCGCATTGCAGTTTCTCCCATGTGTCAATATTCAAGCGTTGATGGATTCGCGAATGATTGGCATCTGGTTCATCTCGTCAGTCGAGCCGTAGGAGGGGCAGGGCTGGTGATGACTGAAGCAGCAGCAGTCGAGCCTGAAGGACGAATTACGCCGCAAGATTTGGGAATCTGGCAAGATGCTCACATTGAAATGTGGGCGCGAATCGTCGAGTTAATTCACCGCAATGGTGCGGTTGCTGGAATTCAACTTGCTCATGCAGGTCGAAAAGCCAGTACAGCACTTCCGTGGGATGGCGGCGATGTGCTTTCGGAATCTCAAGGAGGATGGACTTCGCTCGCCCCTAGCGCCATTCCATTTGAACCCGATAGCCCCGCCCCGATCGCTCTGAGTATCGAAGACATTCAGAAGCAGACGACACTCTTTGTCAACGCAGCCCAACGCGCTCTCGCAGCCGGATTTGACGTAATCGAGATTCATGCGGCTCACGGCTACCTACTGCATGAATTTCTGTCTCCCTTGAGCAATCAACGGACAGATGACTATGGTGGCAGTTTTGAGCATCGCATCCGGTTTTTATGTGAAGTCGTAGAAGCGGTGCGAAATGTTTTGCCCGATCGAACACCGCTTTGGGTTCGCATCTCTGCAACCGATTGGCTTCCAAATGGTTGGGACATTGAACAAAGTATTGTACTCAGCGATAAATTAAAGTCACTGGGCGTTGATTTAATCGATTGTTCCTCAGGCGCAATTGTACCGGGTGAAAAGATTCCGACAGGTGCAGGTTATCAAACTATTTTTGCCGATCGCATTCGACGCGAAGCCAACATCGCTACCGGAGCCGTTGGTATGATTACTGCAGCCGCGCAGGCCGACCACATCATCCGTACAGGTCAAGCAGATATGGTATTACTTGCCAGAGAAATGCTGCGCGATCCTTATTGGCCGATGCGGGCTGCGAAGCAACTACGTCAATCAGTGCCTGCTCCAATTCAATACGCTCGCGCTTGGTAATTAAGCGGATTTGCGATCGGTTTTAGGTGAGCGGATTTAATCAATTAACAGGAGTGAATATGTCTGAAATTCAAAACAAGGTTGTCATCATTACTGGAGCAAGTAGCGGTTTAGGTGAAGCCACCGCTCATCGTTTAGCCGCCAGCGGAGCCAAACTCATGCTTGCTGCCCGTCGCGAAGATAGACTCAAGGACTTGGTGGCTGCAATCGAAAAAACAGGTGGCACAGTTGCCTATCGAGTCACCGATGTTGCCGATCGCGCCCAAGTGCAAGCATTGGCTGACGCAACGTTGGAAACCTATGGGCGCATTGATGTGCTGGTCAATAATGCGGGTTTAATGCCACTGTCTCCCCTTGACCAGATTAAGGTGGATGAGTGGGATCAAATGATTGATGTCAACATTAAAGGCGTGCTTTACGGCATCGCTGCGGTGCTGCCGACTATGCGCCAACAGAAGTCTGGGCACGTAATCAACTTGTCGTCTGTTGCAGGACATAAAGTATTTCCGGCGGGGGCAGTTTACTGTGCTACCAAGTATGCAGTGCGAGCCATTTCCGAAGGGCTGCGGCTGGAGTCAAACGGTGAAATTCGTTCTACCAACATTTCACCCGGTGCGGTTGCGACTGAGTTGACCAGTACCATCACTCATGGTGATACGGCATCAGGGGTGAATCAGTTGTATTCAGTCGCCATTGATGCGGATGCGATCGCCCGGGCGATTGCCTATGCTATTGAGCAGCCCGGTGATGTGGATGTCAACGAAATGATCATCCGTCCGACTCGTCAGGAGTTGTGAAGTGGGGCGAATGAAAGTCGATCGACTCAACTGAATTTAACCCAACGGCTCAACTGGAGACCGAATGGCTGGTGAAATGCACTACATTCGAGGTTGCACAGGTAAGCCGTTGCTGCTGATTCATAGTTGGGCCCGAAGCTGGCGATTGAGGCATCCCATCCTCAACGATCTCGCTGCTAAACGCGATCGGCTTGCTTGCGGAGAAATCAGCAAAGTTTGTCGGTGGGTTCGATCGCACATCCCCTCGCGATCGGTTGGCACTTCCAATCTGTTTGTCGGAGGGCATGGTTGTGTCGATCGCACCTTGCCCCGTCCAACCCAACAATCTAATCAATCTAGCAACCATAATATCGGATAATTGTAAAGCAATTCACCAAGCCAACAGCATGAGTATTGACCAATTAAACACAGACTACGGCATTGCCGGGAACCTCACCTTCGCCACCGGAAACGGTGGTTTCCCGATGATTCACATCGACAACGGTCAAGCCAAAGCCTTAATTTCTGTGTATTCCGGTCAAGTGCTCTCCTTTCAACCCGCCGCCGAAACCACAGACTTGATGTTCGTCAGCGAAAAAGCCTACTATGCCGAAGGGAAAGCCATAAAAGGCGGTATACCCATCTGCTGGCCATGGTTTGGCCCGGATCCCGAAGCCTTGGGGCGTCCGAGTCATGGATTCGTGCGGAATCGCCTCTGGAATGTGCTAGAAACCGCCACAACTCCAGACGGCGCAACCAAAGTCACTCTCGGGCTCAAGGATACCGATGAAACTAGAGCAATTTGGCCCCAAGCCTTTGAACTGGCGATCGTGATTACGATCGGCACCAGCCTCACTGTAGAATTAATCACCCGCAATCTAGGCGACAAAGCATTTCCCCTCACCCAAGCTTTGCACACCTATTTCCAAGTCGGCGATATCAACCGCGTGCAGGTTTTAGGCTTAGAAAATAGCCAGTATCTTGATAAAGCGGATGGTGGTGTCGAAAAAACTCAAGTGGGTGCAGTGGTGATAACAGGTGAAGTCGATCGCATTTATCTCGATGTCACCAATGAATTAGTCATTGACGATAGCGCCCTCAATCGTCGGATTCGCATTAAATCATCGGGTAGTAAATCCGTCGTAGTGTGGAATCCCTGGGTGACAATTTCTGCAAATATGGCCGACCTTGATGATGCAGATTATCAACGTTTACTCTGCGTAGAAACGACCAATGCAGCTACAGATATTGTGGAAGTTCCCCCTCATGGTGAGTTTGGCTTGCAGGCAATTTACAGCGTTGAACGCAACTAAGGAATTAGAGCTTAATCTTAGCGGTGATGGGGCAAACAATTCCCAGTAAGCTGTTCAACATTTCAAGTGGATATTTTGGGCGTTGCTGAAATCCCACCCACAAGACTGGGATTGTTTCTTTAAATACAAATTAAATGCCGATTAGCTGATTGAATTGAAAAACTCTGTCACCCTAATGACTAATAATACCAAATCTAAAATTTCTCCCTTGTTTATTTCTTAGTCCGCGCCGGAAGTTCTGCTAATCTGACTCGAACCGTCTAGCCATAGAACAAACTTTGTACGATCGGTTTCAACCGCCGACTCCGATCTTTTTACTTACCATCAATTATTATGCAAATCTTCAACTGGACAAAACTTCAAAATGGATCAGACATTCGCGGTATCGCCCTCGAAGGCGTTCCCAATGAAAAAGTCAACCTAACGCCCGAAATTGCGACAATCTTAGGTAAATCCTTTGTCAGTTGGCTGGTGCAAAAAGTCAATAAACCAGCGGCAGAATTAACGATCGCGATCGGGCGTGACAGTCGCCTATCAGGGCCAACCTTAATGCAAGCAGTCATGGAGGGAATCGCCTCAGTTGGTGCAACCGTGTACGACTTTGAAATGGCCTCAACCCCCGCCATGTTTATGAGCACCATTACCCCTGGTTTTGATTGCGACGGCGCGATTATGCTCACTGCTAGCCATTTGCCATTTAATCGAAACGGCTTAAAGTTTTTTACTGCCAAAGGTGGGTTACAAAAGCAGGATATTACAGATATCTTAACACTAGCCCAAAGCAATTACTTTGAGCCAGCCTCATCGCCCGGTAAGATTACAAAGCATGATTTTATCTCTGTTTATGCTAACCAATTAGTCACAAAGATTAGGGAATCAGTCAATCATCCCGATAACTTTGAGCAGCCGCTGACTGGGTTAAAAATTGTTGTGGATGCGGGCAATGGCGCTGGCGGTTTTTATGTTGATAAAGTCTTAAAACCTTTAGGTGCAGACACCACGGGGAGTCAGTTTTTAGAACCAGACGGTACTTTTCCCAATCATGTGCCAAATCCCGAAGATAAACAGGCAATGCAATCAATTTGTCAAGCGGTAATTGAACATCAAGCGGATTTTGGGATTATTTTTGATACGGATGTCGATCGCAGTGCGGCCGTCGATGGAGTTGCCAAGGAACTCAATCGCAATCGCTTAATTGCCTTGATTTCTGCGATCGTATTAAAAGAACACCCAGGCTCTACCATTGTTACCGATTCTATCACCTCCGATGGCTTGACACAATTCATCGAACAAGATTTAAAAGGGATTCACCATCGCTTTAAACGCGGCTACAAAAATGTGATTGACGAGTCGATTCGCCTCAATGAAGCCGGACAGGAATCATGGCTGGCGATTGAAACATCGGGACATGGAGCTTTGAAAGAAAATTACTTTCTGGATGATGGCGCTTATTTAGTCAGTAAATTATTGATTGAATTGGCTAAATCAAAGCTAGCAAATCAATCTTTGCCCGATTTAATTGCGACTTTAAAAGAACCCGAAGAAAGTGCAGAATTTCGGATTAAACTTGGTGTAGATGATTTCAAGGCTCACGGCGAGCGCGTTATTGAACAACTGCAAGAATTTGTCTCTACCCAAGCAGACTGGAAAATAGTTCCCAATAACTACGAAGGTTTGCGAATTTCCTGCACGTCAGCTAGCGAATCAGGCTGGTTTCTGTTACGCTTATCACTCCACGATCCGGTGATGCCTTTGAATGTTGAGTCTAATGTTAAGGGTGGTGTCGCTCGCATAGTCGATCGGCTTTTAACTTTTTTCCAAACAACAGAATCCCTTGATTTGTCGGCACTATTGAGCTAAGTTTCACGGTCGTCAGACTATTACTAAACCAAACCCAAGGAGTAATTTAATTATGTGGCGTTTAATCATAAAATGTTCTGCTGAAAGCTGGGAGATCCATTCCAAAACTTTCAAAGCCATCGCGGCCAAATATCCGGCCACGCCTTCCTCTTCCAAAAAGATGAAAGGCGACGGTCAACGCATCATGGAATATCAGCTTGAGAATGTCAATGATGTAGAGGAATTTATGGAAGAATGCTTGACATTAGATGGTTTCACTGCTACCTTTGAATCCCTATAATTCTAGGTGATAAGATTATAGCAAGTCTCAATTTTTATTTCATACCATTTTAGAGGTGAGATTTTAAAATTGGGAATCAATACTATTATGCCAAAAACAGGCTACAATAACTAGAGAGTTTGAGGAAGGTTGTCGGAAAGTAAACGGCAAAGAAAGAATTGATTTAACAGCTCTTGAGTGAAAAATAATTCTGTTGTAGCGCCGTGAACTATAACTAATACCAATTGTTAAAGGTTATGCAACAGTAGCTAGGACAGATAAAATATAATCCTATCCGCTTAGAGATGAAGAGTGTTTCTGTTGAAACTTGGGTTCTCCTTGATTTGTGGTGGAAAGGGTAGTGTGAGCGTCTGGCTCAAACGGGCTTTCCTCCCCGGACTACGGGAATTTTTATTATTGTTATCACCTCAAGTTAAGTATTTATTAAAGTTAGTCTCTCATATCCAAATCTGTGACCGAGCTTTTTACCTACGGCTGTTTCTCTCGAATCATTGCGGATTGGTATAGTTAGTCTAGATAGTTAAAAATATATCAGCGAGAGAAAGGTTAAGGACAGCGAGTGATGGTAATGACTGTGAATCGAGACAACTGCGGGCTAAGTGCGGAGATAGTTAGGGGTTTGATTTGGCCGTGGCGGCAGTTCAAAGCAAACAAGCTAACCGCCAGTTCGATCGGGGGAATTGTTGCTGGCTTTCTGAGTTTTGCCCTGCCGGTGCAAGCTTTGCAGGTAGTTGTGACGCCGACAAATCCCGAACTGGGAGATACGCTGTCAGTAATTATTCAGGCTGACGGTAATGGCGGGGAAACTCCAAAAGTTTCTCTACAGCAAAAAAACTACCCCGCCTTTCCCATCGGCAACGGGCGCTTTCGGGCCTTGCTGCCGACGACGCCGTTAGAGAAACCCGGTGCCCGCCAAATCCAAGTCACAGGTGATGGACAAGTGCAGAAGTTGAGCGTGCAAGTGCGCGGTCGAGATTTTCCCACTCAATCCATCTGGCTACCGCCTGGGAAAGACGAGGAAGGTACAGATGCTGAATTCGATCGCGTAGACGCATTTAAAGCACTGGTGACACCCGAAAAATTTTGGGACGGCCAATTGTTGCGCCCCAACTCCGGCGAAATTACTACTATTTACGGGGTGCGACGTTATTATAATGGGGTATTTGCTCAAGACTACTACCACCGCGGCGTTGATTACGCAGGTGCTTACGGTTCCCCTGTCGTGGCACCGGCAGCAGGTCGCGTGTCTCTAGTGGGACGCGAATCGCAAGGCTTCAAAATCCACGGGAACGTGGTTGGTATCGACCACGGTCAGGGGGTAGCAAGTATTTTGATGCACCTCAGCCGGATTGATGTCAAGGAAGGCGATGTCGTGAAAGCCGGTCAAGTAATCGGTGCTCTGGGGTCAACGGGGGCTTCCACAGGCCCTCACCTGCACTGGGGACTTTACGTGCACGGGCAGTCCGTCGATCCTGTACCTTGGCGGCTTCAGGGAGTTGAGTAGGAATTTTTACAGGTTTTGACGGATTTATCAGTCAATTATGGGGTAAGTTTGTGGCTGGGGTGTGCAGATAACTGTTATGGGTTATCTGTATTGAGTTAGGATTTGTATAAAATTTCTCAACTCAACCCTCACAACTCAAATCTCAAGACGCTAACAATCGCGTCTTCACAAAACTTTATTAATGATGCCGTTGAGCGGGGACGCATATATGAGTATTGAAAAAATTGTTGAACAGGCTTTGCAGGATGGTTATTTAACGCCGTCTATGGAAGCTGAGGTGGGACGGATCTGCAATACGGCTTCGGAATTGTCGATCGAAGAGTACATGGCTCTCGATCGTCTGATGGGATCTTTGTTGACTGGCGAAGTTGTGGTTCTGCCACGCAAACAGTTCATCAACGTTATGGAAGAGTTGGTCCTGAGCGATGCGATCGCTAGGGTGGCCGAAATTGAGGCGACGAGCGACCTGAGTCTAGATGTGGGAGATATTGCAGCTTATGCTTTAAATAGGCTGCCACCTCTGTACGCTACGACGGAAGAGGGCGCTCACTTTCAAAGGGCTAGGGCTAAAGAGCAACTTCACGATTTGATTTCCAAAGAAGTCAACGCAGCGATCTCCCGCAACTTGGATCGGCCTGACACCCCAAACCCCACAGCTTTGGGCAAGTCTTCTGGAAACGAGGTTCTTTCACAGCTAAGCACTTGGCTGCAAGCTAACGCCACTAATTTTGAGCCGCAGCCTTAGTACCACCCCAACAGCTCTATTTCAGTTAAGTCTATCCCGCTCAATTCAGAAAGCGGGATTTTTAGTTTCTGAGTCAGCAAGATTCATCGGAAGACCGAAGCCAGAATTAAAGAAAAAAAATTAAAATTTAAGAGTTTTCTTTATTTGTTACATCAAATAAAAAATTCCCTCTTCCTTCTTCCCTCTTCCTTCTTCCTTCTTCCTTCTTCCATCAAACGATTAATTGTTGCTGTCAGAAGAGTCTGCCGAGGGGCCAGCGGTAACTTTTGTTTCTCGCTTTTCGCGTTTTTTACGTTCCGCTTGGATGACATCTTGAAGCACTATTCGCGCTTGAGCCATTTTTTCCAAATTGCTGCGGTACAAATCTAAATCTTTGCTAACTTTGTCTTCTGGGAGGTGCAAGGCCGCACTGACTTTGGCGATCGCGTTATTTCGCGTTTCTTGGTCTTTTACTAAGTTAGGGTCAGCTTTTTCTAACAGCGAGAACAAACCGATCGCGAACAACCGGCTGTACTTAAATTGAGGGTTGCTGGCGATCGCCCCTAAAGAAGCTTGCAAATCCGCGGTATCTTCAAAGCTGGTCGAACGATCGAGCCACGAGAGCAACTCTTGCCCGGAAAGTCTATCTGCCAAGCTTTCCAATCGCTGAGCGTCTTGCTTGTAGCGATCTGGATCGTCTTCTAGCGACTTGCACAAAGCGTTAAAAATCGAAACTCTGTCTGCTTCTGGGGCGTACCCAAGCATGAATCGATCGAAAGCTGTCACTACACCCAAAGCATAAATCGGGTCGTATTGAAAATCGGCATTCGCCGAAAGCAAGTGCATTTCTACCATCAACTCTTCCACCACTCGACGGTAAATTGAATTGATCGGTCGAGTGTGAATCGTATAGAAACTTCGCTTAGTATCTGAAACAGTACGGTTATTGTTCACCTGAGTCTTATAGATAAATAATTTTGCCGTAGCGGGCGTGCCAGCGCGGCGTGAGTAAAGTCGGGGTAGTCAATTCTGCGATCGGTCTGACAAAAAGTGCCAGTTTTTTTTAAGCGTTGCCGCCTCCTTGCGAGACAAAATTTTATCAAAAAAATTTTACGCGCGATCGGCAGCAACAATTAATATGTCGCAATAGGAGGGAAAAACCCCAGTATCTTTACAATCATAGCTTAGCTGGGATCGCTCATAAATCTAATCTTCTGACTGGCCCAGCCTAGATATGGTCTTGCATATCACAACAACTCTTTTTTGTCAACCCCCAATGGTGAAAAATCAAACAAACATGACAATTTCTCCTGAATTAATAGCTTTAGCCCAGTACATGGCGGGCGAATTTGACAACCGGGAACAAGCGCTAGCAGAGCCGGCGTGGTACGTCCACCTTCGTTTGTGGCAAAGACCCCTGCAGGTTCGTTTATTTTCCGAACCCAGCATTGCCCTGTTTGCCGAACAAGCCAACATTCTGGAATTAGACAAGCCATACCGCCCCCGCATCGTGCAACTGAGGCACTCACAGATAGCGCCGGGACTTATCGAAGCTCAGTATTATATGTTCCACGACATTACAGCCGTCAAAGGAGCCGGTTGCAACCCCGACTTGCTTGGAAAGCTAACGAAGGAGCAAATCCAACTCCTCCCCGGCTGCACCCTGTCGGTTGCAGTGCAAAATTTAGGCTCAAACAGCTATCGCTTTCGGGCATCTTTGCCGGAGGGAACTCGCTGCGGCTTTGCCTACGGGGGGCAAAATTACCAAGTAGACTTGGGATTTGAAGCCGCAGGCGAGGAATTTCTCAGCTACGACAAAGGAATAAGCCCCACGACAGGCAAGGCTATCTGGGGAGCTTTAATGGGCCCTTTTAGATTTGTCAAGCGTCAGGATTTTGCTGCTGAGATATTCGTTTGAAGCAAGAAGCAACAATAAACAAGGAAGAAAGATTTAGCTATCTAGGATAGAAGGCAAGACTTTACCTTGACCTATTCTTCTACTTTAGTGTTTTGAACCTCTCAACCTCTCAAGAAAGGAAGAAAGCATAAGGAAGCTGGCAAGAGTTTACCTGCTTCCTGTTCTTGTGCAGGGTTCCGGCGCATTTTGTGAGCCTCAAGCTTAAATTACCCGCGACACTGCAATCGATGCCAGCAGGAGTGCTCAACTTGCGCGTGGCACCCCCTCTAGAGCTTCTTCTTCCGTTTCAAAGATTTCAAACACAGAATCCATCATGGTGACTTCAAACACCAGTTTGGCTTCGGGATGAACATTGCAAATGCGGAAACTTCCCTTAACTTTATCCGCATCCCGCATACCTGCTACAAGTGAGGTCAGGCCAGAACTATCGATAAAGTTAACCTGACCAAGATTCACTACGACATGGCGGCTGAGTTTGGAAATACACTCTTGCAACTTGAGGCGGAATTGCCAAGCTGTAGTGATGTCCAACCGTCCTGTCGGTGCTAAGACGATAACTGTTGTACCGTCTTGAAGCGTGTGGGTTTTTTGATCAATATGAATCACTGACCCTTCCCTCAAATTTATTATCTATCGCGGTGGTTACTGTCCCAGTAGTTTAACTCAGGTCGGTGACTGCTGAGGCATCCAATTCGCCCAATCTTGCGGTTTTAAGAACTTCGAGTAGAGTTCGGCTTCGGGAGAGTTGGGTTCTGGTTCGTAACAGTATTCCCAGCGTACCAAAGGTGGCAGGGACATTAGAATCGATTCGGTGCGTCCGTTGGTCTGCAAGCCAAAGGTCGTGCCTCGATCGTACACCAAGTTAAATTCAACGTAACGGCCGCGGCGGTAAAGTTGGAAATTACGCTCGCGCTCGCCGTATTCTTTCGATCGGTGCTTTTCAATAATAGGGGTGTAAGCCGGCAAAAATGCCCCGCCGCAGTCCTGTACGAAGGCGAACAGCGACTCCCAAGTCCTAGGTTCCGGCGCCCCGATGTTGTTGCTGCACTCAGCGGCCTTGCCTTTGACATGATGGTCGCGGTAAAGCGCGCCTTGAGCGCTTTGGTAGTCAAAAAACAGGCCGCCCACGCCGCGGGTTTCTTGGCGGTGGGGGAGGTAGAAATATTCGTCGCACCAGAGTTTAAAGGTCGGATAATATCCGGGATGGTGGCGATCGCAAGCTGCTTTCAGAGTTTTGTGAAAATGAGCTGCATCCTCAGCCAACGGGTAATAAGGAGTCAAATCTACACCGCCGCCAAACCACCAAATCGGGCCGGCCTCAAAATAGCGGTAATTCAGGTGAACCGTAGGCAAGTATGGATTGCGGGGGTGCAGCACCATCGAAGTGCCCGTTGCATAGAAATCGTGACCAGCAGCTTCTGGGTGCTTTGCCAGAATCAAAGCCGGCAAACTTTCGCCCCACACTTGGGAAAAATTGACTCCCCCTTGTTCAAAAACATCGCCTTCGCGCATGACGCGAGAACGTCCGCCGCCGCCTTCTGAGCGTTCCCAAGAGTCCTCCTTAAATTTGCCAACGCCATCGAGCTGTTCGAGGGATTGACAAATTTCGTCTTGTAGGCTTTTCATAAATTGGCTGACTCTAGCTCTAGAGTCAGCGGGTGGCAAAAACGGGGAAGTGGCTGTTTTAAGTGTTGTAGAAACTGTCATAAAATTTTCTGTTGTCAGATTTGAGTCTTAGATGGGCGATGAATCCCAAATCCAGTCGTCATGTAATTATGCCACCGTAGGTCTGCAAATGATCGCTATGAAGTTACATTAAAAAATAGCAATAAAAATATACTTAAACCTGCGATCGAAAATTCGCTAACCCAATTGCAGAGCTATGGTGGAGAACACAATGCCCAATACACTCGATGTTAGTTCAGTCTTAGAAATCCTGCGACCCGTGCAAGACCCCGAACTGCAAAAGAGTTTGGTGGAATTGAACATGATTCGTAACATAAAAATTGACGGCGGTGTCGTCAGTTTTACTTTAGTGCTGACAACGCCTGCTTGCCCGCTGCGAGAATTTATTGTCGAAGATTGCCAAAAAGCGGTCAAACAGTTGCCAGGAGTCGAAAAAGTGGCGGTGGAGGTGACAGCCGAGACGCCCCAGCAAAAGGGTGTGGTCGATCGCCAAGGCATTGAAGGCGTTAAAAATATTATCGCAATTTCCAGCGGTAAAGGCGGCGTCGGCAAAAGCACAGTGGCGGTAAATGTGGCAGTAGCGCTGGCGCAAACCGGCGCTAAGGTGGGTTTGCTGGATGCGGATATCTATGGGCCCAATGACCCGACAATGTTGGGTCTGGGGGACGCGAAAGTGATGGTTAGGGACGGGAAAAGCGGGGAAAGCCTCGAACCCGCCTTCAACTACGGCGTCAAATTAGTGTCGATGGCATTTTTAATTGACAAAGACCAGCCCGTCATTTGGCGCGGCCCGATGTTGAACGGGATCATTCGACAGTTCCTCTATCAGGTGAATTGGGGCGATTTAGACTATTTGATTGTCGATATGCCTCCGGGTACTGGAGACGCGCAGTTGACAATGGCGCAAGCGGTGCCGATGGCTGGTGTGGTGATCGTGACGACGCCGCAGACTGTGGCATTGTTGGACTCCCGCAAGGGGTTAAAGATGTTCCAGCAGTTGGGAGTGTCGGTGTTGGGAATTGTGGAAAACATGAGCTATTTTGTGCCGCCGGATATGCCCGACAAGCAATACGATATTTTCGGTTCCGGTGGCGGCGAAAAGACTGCTGCTGAGTTGGGAGTGCCGCTGTTAGGCCGCATTCCGCTGGAAATTCCGTTGCGGGAAGGTGGGGATTCGGGGGTGCCGATCGTGGTGGGGCAACCGGGTTCTGCTTCAGCTAGGGAGTTGCGGGCGATCGCGGGCCGCATTGCCGGTAAAGTTTCCGTAGCAGCCTTAGCCTAACAAACTCTCGTTTCTGGGCTTTGCCTCGCGTCTTCCTGTAAACGAAGATTTGCCTAGTTCTCAGGCTCTGCTTGGGAACTAGAAACGAGAAAAGGTAAGCTATAAAGAGCCAACTTAACATTCACAGAATTATGATTTTTCCAGGTTCGGCAGTTCGAGTTAAAGATAAGGGTGAGATTTACTACGCCTTTCAAGGACAAGTTCAGCGAGTTAGCGATGGGAAGGTCGCCGTACTGTTTGAAGGTGGCAATTGGGACAAGCTGATCACGTTCCGGCTGTCGCAATTGGAACTTGTCGATGCTACGGCTGGTCGGGCGAAATAGTCAGTTGACAGTTGACAGTTGACAGTTGACAGTTGTCAGTTGTCAGTTGTCAGTTGTCAGTTATTGTTTATTAGTACCCACTTACAAATAATAATAAATAACAACCAACAGCCAACAACCAACAGCCAATAACCAACAGCCAACAACCAACAACCAACTGCCAACTGACTAATATGCGTTTACCTTTACCCCAATTTGCTACAAAAGAGCGCCATCCCGATCGCATTGCTGAGGTAATCGAGACGGCAACTTCGGAATTTTTGGCTCAATGTTTGGAACCAGAAGACTTAAGTTTTCCCGTGATGCCACCTTTTGGGAGTTGGGTGAAGGCCGAGGATGAAGAGTCGAAAAATCAAATCTACGGCGTGGTTTATTACGCTACGACTAGCCCGATCGACTCGGTGCACAGAGCTCGCGCTTTGGGTTTGTCGCTGGAAGAGTTGCGGGAAGAACAACCGCAGATTTTTGCGATGCTCAAAACCGAGTTTCGAGTGGCGATTGTGGGGTTTGAGGCTGCGCCGGAAAGGTTCAACGGTCACGGCCCATCTAGGGGTAAAATTTATCAGTATTTGCCGCCGCGCCCGCCGCAAATTCACCAGGCGGTTTATCGCTGCGAACCGGATGAGGTGATTGATTTTACGGTGCAGTTGGATTTTTTGAGGACGCTGCTGGGGGTGGCTAATGCGCCGGTGGATGCGCTGACGGCGGCGGCGATTCGGGAGATTTATCAGTTGCGGATGCGCGATCGATCTTGGTTGGTGGAAGCCGGGAGGAGTTTGAGTGTTTTGCTGAAGGATGATTATGACAGGTTGAGGGTGATTTTGAGTCAGATTCATCCGTAGGGGACAACTGTTATAACTACAAAATCGAGATAGTCTCAGCCTAGCCGTTAAAGATGACAGGTTTCCCAAACTAAACTAAGCTATCAATAGTTCAGCCCCCACACTACTGCTACCCAACATAACTCTCATGCAAGGACAAACACTCGCAGGACGCTACCACATCATAAAACACTTGGGAGGCGGTGGCTTCGGTCAGACTTACCTGGCTGAAGATCAAAAGCGATCGGGTAATCTTCGGTGTGTCGTCAAGCAACTCAAGCCACAGTTTACAGATCCGCAAACTCTAAGTATAGCTAGACGTTTATTTAAAACAGAAACAGACACCCTCCACCAACTAGGAACTCATCCTCAGATTCCCGAACTTTTGGATCATTTTGAGGAAAATCAAGAATTTTATTTAGTTCAAGAGTTGATTGAGGGGATAGATTTAAGTAAAGAAATTACTCCTGGCCAGCAGCTTAGGGAGTCGGAAGTTATGGCTATTTTGCAGGAGATCATAGAAATATTGGTATTTGTTCAGCAGCACAAAGTCATTCACCGGGATATTAAACCTGCTAATTTAATGAGGCGCAATTCTGACGGCAAAATATTCTTAATTGACTTTGGGGCTGTCAAACAAATTAGCACTCAAATAGCTAACACCACAGGGCAAACTCCGCCGACTATTTGCATCGGCACAGGTGGCTATATGCCAGCAGAACAAAATAACGGACAGCCTAACTTTAGCAGCGATCTCTATGCTGTGGGAGTGACTGCCATTGAATGGCTGACTGGCATACTTCCTCACGAGTTGCCAAAAGATGCTAACGGTGAAATTATTTGGCGCGATCGCGTCCCAGTTAGCGCCGGTTTTGCTAATATTTTAAACAAAATGGTGCGCTATCATTTTCGAGATCGCTACCAGTCAGCCGCAGAGGTGTTGCAAGCTTTCAACAATTTCAGGAGAATTAGACCAGCTTCTACTTTAGTATCATCTCCTAACTTATTGACATTAATGAGTAACTGGACGCGAGATCATAAAATTGGTTTCCTTAGCCTTTGTTTGGCTGTCATATTTGGTGTAGCAGGATTATTGACACCAGAAATTAGAAAAATCCTGGGATTGGATGCTGCAGATAATCTGGCAAGTTATGACAATACAGCCCAAGGAATCAAGATGAAATATCCAGAGAATTGGGATAAACAAGAAGCTCCTAACGCAATTACTAAAGAGGTTGTTGAGTTTATTTCACCTAAAGAAAGCGATGCAGATCGCTTTCGAGAACGGCTGATTGTCACAGTTGAACCTACGAGCAATAAAACCCTCGATGAATATACGAAGTTATCTAAACAAGAAATCATAAATTTAGATAAAAATGCTAAGATAGCTGAAGAGGGTGAATCGAGTTTAGCAGGCAACAACGGGTATAGAGTTGTTTATATAACCAAAGAAGGGGATCGAGAGTTAAAAAAATTGGATGTTTGGACGATGAAAAATGACAAGGCTTATTTGATTACTTATGTGGCTGAAGTGGGGAAGTACGAGCAGTTTTTGCCCGTTGTTGAGAAAATGATTAAATCCCTGGAAGTTCAAGACACCAAAAAAATTTATTGAGGCAGTTGTCAGATTATAGTGACAGTATCAATAATGATATCTGTTATCTGTTGCGGAGATTAGACCATATTTATCCTGCCTTTATTTCTGAAATGCCCTGATTAGGTTTAATATCTGTTGGGAAAGAGCCATCTTTCCTTGTTGCTGCAATAAGTCTGCAGCTTTCTGAAGGTCTGTTATTGCACCCTGCTTGTCTCCTAAGCCATAGCGGGCTCCACCACGAGTGATGTAGGCACCAGCATTGTTAGGGTCAATTTTCAGGGCTTGGTTGCAATCGGCGATCGCGCCCTGCTTGTCTCCTAATTTATAGCGGACAGTACCCCGGAGGCTGTAAGCTGCAGCAAAGTTAGGGTCAATTTTCAGGGCTTGGTTGACATCGGCGAGCGCCCCCTGATTGTCTTTTAAATCAACGCGGACTACTCCCCGGCTGTGGTAGACTATAGCTAAGTTGGGGTTAATTTTCAGAGCTTGGTTGAAATCGGCGAACGCACCCTGCTTGTCTCCTAATTTATAGCGGGCTGAACCCCGGTTGTAGTAGGCTTCAGCAAAGTTAGGGTGAATGTTCAGAGCTTGGTTGTAATCGGCGATCGCACCCTGGTTGTCTCCTAAATCAGAGCGGGTAATTCCCCGGTTGCTGTAGGCAAGGGCAGAGTTAGGGTTAATGTTCAGGGCTTGGTTGTAATCGGCGATCGCACCCTGGTTGTCTCCTAAATCAGAGCGGGCAACTCCCCGGTTGCTGTAGGCAAGGGCAGAGTTAGGAAAAATTCGCAAAGCTTGGTCGTAATCTGCAATGGCTCCCTGTTTGTCTCCTAATTTATAGCGGGCTACACCCCGGGTGAAGTAGGCTCCAGCATAGTTAGGATTAAGCACAATTGCTTGATTGTAAGCTGCTACAGCACCCTGATAATCTCCTTTTTCAAACTTATCCCCACCCTGAATATAGAAATCATCAGCCCTCAGCCCAGTCGCCACAGGTGCACTCGGAACCTTCACCCCTAAATCCACTTGAGAGGAAGCCAACAATCTCAAACTCGTATTAATCGGAATCCCCAGATTAAAACCTGTCTTAGCAATTTGAATATTCTGATTAATATTGCTAGATTCCGCCGCCCTCGTATCCGCCCTCCCGTGAATTCCCACCACCTCGCCATTCTCATTCAACACCGGCCCCCCGCTCATTCCCGGCAACGTATTATTACTATAAACCAACGCATAACCATCTTCTAAAGGTCGAGAAGCATTAGCCGTAATCCGCCCATCCGTGAAATTGTAAATCGAACTATTAATCGCCGATGAAGTCTTCGGAAACCCAGCCACATAAGCTGCTTTCCCTTCTGTCGCCAAATCCGAGTTGCCAATCTTAGCAACGCTGTAAGTTTGACTGCTGGTAAACTCGACAACTGCTAAATCAATATTTGGCAGTTTTTTGACACTGCTGTAATTGAGCAAATACCGCTTGTCATCAGGGGTGACAATCTCATATTTAGCTTGAGCATCTTTGAAAACGTGACGGGCTGTGATTACCGTGTAAGTGTTACCATTCCGTTTGATAATGATTCCTGAACCAGGATTTTTACTGTCAATCAGGACTGTGATTGATTTAGCGATTTTGCCAACTTCATCAGCAGATATTGCCAAAGCTGCGGTTGGTTGTGCGATGACAATAGTTGCAACTGTACCAATTAACGCGATGGGAATTTTATTAAAGAAGTTCATTGATTTTATTTTTTAAGAGACTGGGAATAGAAAGGCTTTAAAATCAAACATACTGGGGAACCCGCCCCGACAATAACTATACATTATACAAAAGTGGTGAATAAACTAACCAGATCTGACGGGGTGACAACCCCGTCAAAACATTGATAGAATAAAGGACATAGCCCTCATACCCCTCTGAAAAAATGGTAGTTTATTTCGCCTGATTCTCATTAATTCAGTAATAATATCCTGACAAAATTCCATGCCAACTACCCAAGCTTGACCATATAATCCAATCCAAAAACTACTATGACGACGTATGGAGCGCCCGTATTCGGTTAACCTACCCACATATTTTTGGATTCCCATCGTCTTGATTTTTTGACCTTGAATTACTGCACAACTATAGGCAATCGCTATCAATAATATCAAACTACTTAAACGCTGATTATTAGCATGGCTTCTTTCTAAATTATAACCACCTGTTTTACAATCTTTAAACATCGCCTCAATCCCACTTCTGGATTTAAAAGTATCAATTGATTGCTTGAGATTTCCAACATTAGTCAAAAGATACCAACCTTCATCCTCCTCTTTACCTCGATATTTACGCCGCCAATAACCAGCCATATCAAAAGTTCCAAATCCTTTTTGCTTGGTAACTTTTACATTTGATAAATAAAAGCGCGTTCCTGGTAGTAATCCCAGGTCGGACAGGCGGATGTAATCAGAGTTTTCTTCAAGGATATAGCGCTCTTGTTTGACCCGTATAACAAACTTCACATCCATTGATGAGAGCCAGGATGCCAGCTTAACACTACCAAATTCTCGATCGCCCAACACGATAACTTCATAATCTGATAGCAACTCTAAAACTGGAGTGATTAAAGCTTGTTGTTCACATATATTACTACATCCTCTCTTATCTAGTAGTCGCCAGTATAAGGGGATACTTCGTTTTTCCCAGACTAGACTGAGCATAAATACATTGTGCGCTCGCCACTGGGTGCGATCGATAACCAGCTTCAAAGGTTTCGATTTCTTAAATTTAGCTTTTAAAATTTCTTTAATCAGGGGAAACCACAAACTTTTTATATTGAGACAGTCTGAATTGAGGAATCTTTGCAGACTACGCCTCCGGCTCTCAAATTGAATCGGATAAGGCATTACAGAAGCGAGTAATTCAATACTAACTTGTCTGTGGCTCTGCAATAAATATACTAGACTCTGAAGAGTTTGGTATTCTGCAGGTTTAAGTTGTTTTTCTAGATGATTCTGGTAAAATTGAGGAAACATAATTAACAGATGGGGCCACTTAAGATTTTCGACCCCATCTTTTTTTAGCTCAACTTGGGTAAATCCGCCACTGGCCGGTCTTCTGACGGGGTTGTCACCCCGTCAGTAACCAGATTTAATCTGATTTTTACTACCATAATTTTAAATTGTACCGACCCAATCTCCTTTTTTATAATTATTAACAATCCCACGATAGTGGCCGCTGGTTAGTAAGCTAACGGTGAAACCAGAATTAGAGTTGGATTTGCTGTATCGGCTCAATAAGTAGGGGTAGCAGAGCAAAAAAAGTAAGCAGAGTACACAAAGTGTCATAAAATAGGAAACATGACGCCAAAGATTATTTCACAAGACAAGTCATCCTGCAATATACTGCAAACCATCGACCCAAAAGGAATTGCAGACGAATCAATGCGTCAGACAGTAGAGATCTTACTGAACCTCATAGAGCAATTACAATTAAAAGTCAAAGACTTGGAGTCAGAGAATCAACGGTTGAAAGATGAAAACAACCGATTGAAGGGAGAACAAGGAAAACCAGACATCAAAGCCAACTCCAAAGGATTCAGCAGCCAGCACTCATCAGAAAAAGAGCGAAAAACGCCAAAAAAGCACAAAAAAGGCAGTAAGAACGCGACGATTAAAATAGATCGAGAAGAAATACTAGAATATCCCAAAGATCGACTGCCAGCAGATGCAGAATTTAAAGGATACGAACAAGTAATCATCCAAGATATCAGCTTGGCAACCGACAACATATTATTTCGCAAACAGAAATATTACTCACCCTCAGTGGGGAAAACTTATGTAGCAGAATTACCATTAGGCTACGAAGGAGAATTTGGACCAGGAATCAAAGCCTTAATCATCAGTTTGTACTATGGTGGCAATATGACCCAAGGCAAACTACTAGATTTTTTAGCCGATTTAGGTATTTCTATATCCGCAGGTTATTTATCCAAGCTGTTAATCAAAAACCACTCAGGTTTTGAAACCGAGAAAAAAGAAGTTTATGATTCAGGACTAGCAAGTAGTCCTTGGCAACACTTCGACCAAACTGGTGCGCGTGTAGGTGGAGTAAACCATACTACCAATATCATCTGCAACCCTTTATATACAGTCTACTTTACAACAGCGAATAAAGACAGATTGACTGTCCTGAAAGGATTACAGCCAGGACGAGAACTAGAATTCCTGTTGAATCCACTCACATTCTCACTAATTCAGGACTTCAAAATTCCGACTAAATGGCAGAATGCTCTCAAGCTATTACCTCAAGAAACGGTGTTGAGTGAGTCACAGTTTAATCACCTACTCAATAAGTATCTACCCAAACTGGGTGAGCAACAAGTTACCCGGATTAGGGAAGCAGCAGCTATTGCTTTCTATCATCAGCAAACAGATTGCCCAGTCGTACAAACTCTTTGTTGCGATGATGCTCCCCAATTCAAGTTAATCACTGCCGATCGAGCATTAGACCTCTTGCAAAAAAGATATATGTTATAATCAGAAGTTTTAAATTTAGCCCCCTAGAGCTAACTCATAATTG